>NZ_JANZZD010000001.1:0-273244 GCF_026419595.1 Tepidiforma sp.
GCTGCTGGACCGGGGCTCGCCAGCCGCGGCGGGGGTGCCGCGCGAGGTGCTCGACGCGGCGGTCCTCGGGAGGGTGTACGGGCTCGACGCCCGGGTGCGCGGGGACGGCGAGGGCAGTCTGCGCATCGATTTTCGGCTGCGGGGCGAGATGGACCCCGGCAGAAGGACCACGGAGGCGCGCTGATGACGGGGGATGGCCACCAGCCGGTGAAGGGCCCGCGAAAAAAGAAGGGCCTGCTGATCGTGAATACCGGCAATGGGAAGGGGAAGACGACGGCGGCGCTGGGCATGGTGCTGCGTGCCTGGGGCCGGGGCATGCCGGTCGAGGTGTACCAGTTCATCAAGCCGCCGACCGCGAACTTCGGAGAACACCGGGCGGCCAAGCGGCTGGGCATCCCGGTGCACCCGCTGGGTGACGGGTTCACGTGGAAGTCGAAGGACCCGGAGCGCACGAAGTCGCTCGCGCTCGAGCAGTGGGAGCGAGCGAAGGCGCGGCTCCAGGACCCGCACCTGGCGATGCTCGTGCTCGACGAGTTCACCTACCCGCTGCACTACGGCTGGCTGGACACCGGCGAGGCGGTCGCTGCCCTGCAGGGGCGAAGGCCGCTGCTCCATGTCGTCGTGACGGGCCGCTACGCACCGGAGGGACTCATCGCCGCAGCCGACCTCGTGACCGAGATGACGCTCATCAAGCATCCCTACCGCGAGCAGGGGATCAAGGCCCAACCAGGAGTAGAGTTCTGATGCGCATCACGATCCCGGACATCGATGCAGCAGCTGCAGCGGCGGCCGCGCGGCGGCTGGACCGCCTGACGAAGCCGCAGGGGAGCCTCGGCCGGCTCGAGGAGCTGGCTATCCGGCTCGCCGGGATGACGGGCAACCCATCGTGCCGGTTCGACCAGCGGGCGGTGGTGGTCATGGCGGCCGACCACGGCGTCACCGAGGAGGCGGTCTCTGCCTACCCGTCCGAGGTCACGGCGCAGATGGTGGCGAACTTCGCAGCGGGCGGCGCCGGCATCAGCGTCCTCGCGCGGCGGGCTGGCGCGCAGGTCGTGGTCGTCGATATGGGGGTGCGCGCCGCGCCGGGCGTGCCGGGAGTGCTGGACCGGCGGCTGGGACCCGGGACGCGAAACATGACGCGCGAGCCAGCGATGACGCTGGCGCAGGCGGAAGCGGCAGTCGCGACGGGGCGGGAGCTGGCGGGTCAGCTCGCTGCAGCGGGCGTTTCGCTGTTCCTCACGGGTGAGATGGGCATCGGGAACACGACCGCGGCGAGCGCGGTGACGGCGGCGCTGACCGGGCGCCCGGCGCAAGAGGTGACGGGCCGCGGCACGGGCCTCGACGATGCGGCGCTCGCGCACAAGGTCGGCGTCGTCGAGCGGGCGCTTGCGCTCCACCGGCCGAACCCGGCCGACCCCATCGGTGTGCTGGCAAGCGTCGGCGGGTTCGAAATCGCCGGGCTCGCCGGGCTGATCCTCGGGGCGGCCGAGCGCCGCATCCCGGTGATCCTCGACGGGTTCATCACCGGCGCAGCGGCGCTGGCGGCCTGCGCGATGGCGCCGGGCGCACCGGGTTACCTCATCGCGTCGCACCGGTCGGTCGAACCGGGACACACGGCGGTTCTCGAGGCGCTCGGGCTGGAGCCGCTGCTCGACCTGCGCCTGCGGCTGGGCGAAGGGACGGGCGCGGCGCTCGCGCTGCACCTGGTCGACGCGGCGCTGGCGGTGCGGGACGAGATGGCGACGTTCGATGAGGCCGGCGTTTCGGAACGGACAGACGGGTGAGCGGGCTGACCTCGGCGCTGGGGCTGCTGACCCGCCTGCCGCTGCCAGCGCACGCCTGGGAGCCAGCGAAGGCGGCCCGCTGGCTGCCGGCGGCGTCCATCGTGCTCGCGGCACCGGTCGCTGCCGCTGCGTGGGGGTTGGGCGAGGCAGTGCCGCCGGGCGCGGCGGCGGCGGTGACGGTCGCGGCATGGGCGGCGGCGACCGGCGCGCTCCACCTCGACGGCCTGGCGGACTGCGCCGACGCGGCGTTCGTCCCGGCGAGCCGGGAACGGCGGTCCGAGATTCTCAGGGATGTCCACCACGGGACGTTCGCAGTGGCGGCGGTCGGGCTCGTGCTCCTGGTGAAGTTCGGCTGCCTGGCGTCGATGGCGCCCGGGACGGCCGCAGGCGCGACGGCGGCAGCGATCGTTGCGAGCCGCGGCGCGCTCCCGGCGATCGCGCGGGCGTTCCCGCCGCTCGGGGCGGATGGGATGGGGGCGGCGTTCCGCGGGGGCTGCACGCGGGGGGTCGCTGCGCTGGGCGTCGCGGCCGGGTTCGGTAGCGCGCTGCTCGTGCTTGGGCCGTGGGGGCTGACGGCAGCAGCGTGCGCCGGTGCGGCGGCCGGGCTGACCGCCTGGGGGCTCAGCCGGGCGCTCGGAGGGCTGAACGGCGATGCCTATGGCGCGTGCATCGAAACGGCGGAATGCGCGGCGCTGCTGGCGGCGGCAGCGCTCATTCCGAAGCTGACCCCGTGGTGGTTCGCGGCATGAGGCGGCGCGCGGCCGTGCTGCTCGCGGCGCTCGCGCTCGATGCCGCGTTCGGGGAGCTGCCCAACCGGTGGCATCCGGTGGCGCGGTTCGGCCAGGCGGCGAACTGGCTGGAGCGGCGGATGACGGACCATGGGCGGCGGGACACCGCAGCGGCCGGGATCGGGTTCACGCTGGTCGCGGCGGGGGCTGCCGCGGCGGCCGGGGCCGGACTGCAGCGGCAGGTGCGGGGCGGGGGACTCGCCGGGTTCGCGGCCGAGGCGTTCGCGCTGAAGCAGGCGCTCGCACTGCGGGCGCTCATCGAGCACGCGGACGCGGTGCGGCGAGCGCTGGAACGGAGCGACCTCGCGGGCGCGCGGGAGGCTGCGGGCCGGATGGTGAGCCGCAACACGGGAGAACTGCCGGCGACGCTGGTCGCTTCGGCCGCAATCGAGTCGGTGGCGGAAAACCTCTCGGACGGGGTCGTTGCGCCGGCGGCGTGGTACCTGGCGGGCGGGCTCGCCGGGGCCTACGCGTACCGGGCGGTGAACACGCTCGATGCGATGGTCGGCTACCGGTCGCGCGGGCGGTTCGGGATGGTGCCGGCGCGGCTCGACGACGCGCTGAACCTCGCGCCGGCGCGGCTGACGGCGGCGGTGCTGCTGGCGCTCCGGCCCGCGGCCCTGCGCCGGGCGGGCGAGGTCGCGCGCGATGCGCGGTCGACGGCGAGCCCGAACGCCGGCTGGCCGATGGCAGCGATGGCCTGCGCGCTGGGCACGCGGCTGGAGAAGCGCGGTCACCATGTGCTGAACGGGGCTGGCCGGGAGCCCGGGGCGCAGGACATCGCCAGGGCGGCGGGCCTGGCCGCGGCGGCTGCGGCAGTGCTGGCGGCCGGCGCCGCCGCCGCGTTGAGGGGACGGCGATGACGGGGCGCGTCGTCCACGGGGGCGTGACGGCCGAGGAGCTCGCCGGGGCCGCGGCAGCCGGCATCGAGCTCGTGGATTTGAGCGCGAGCCTGAACCCGTACGGCCCGCACCCGGACGTCCTCGTTGCGGCGCGCGCGGCCGAGGTTCGCCGGTACCCGGAGCCGGACGCGGGAACCCTTCGAGCGGCGTGGGCGCGGGAGTGGGGGCTGACCCCCGGGGAGGTGCTGGCGGGGAACGGGACGAGCGAGCTGATCTACCTGCTATGCCGGGCGCTCGGGCGCAGCGGCCGGTGCCTGGTGTTCGGGCCGACATTCGGAGAGTACGCGGCGGCGGCCCGGGCGGCCGGGATGGACGTCGTGACGGGGCCGCACCCCGGAGGAGCGGGAGCGGAGCCCGCGCGGCTGGTGGAAGAGGTCGAACCGGCGCTCGTCTTCCTGTGCAACCCGAACAACCCGACGGGCGCGCGCTGCCCGCGGGAGGACATCGCCGCTCTTGCAGCCGCCGCTGCGCGGGCGGGCGGGCGGCTCGTCGTCGATGAGGCCTACATGCCGTTCGCGTGGCCGGAAGATGAACGCGCGGCGCCGGCGCCCGGGCTGCTCGTCCTCCGGTCGCTGACGAAGATCCACGCGGTGCCGGGGCTTCGCCTGGGGTTCCTGCTGGGGCCGGGGGACGACATCGCGGCGGTGGAAGCGCAGCAGCCGCCGTGGGCGGTGAGCGCGCCGGCCGCTGCGGCGGGGATGGCCGCGCTGGGGCTCGAGAAGTTCTGCCGGGAGAGCGCCCGGCGGGTTGCGGCAACCCGCGCCCGGCTGTTCGATGCGCTCGAGGCAGCGGGATTCGGCGTCCGGCCCTCGCTGGCGAACTTCCTGCTGGTCGACGTGGGCGACGGCGCTGCGTTCCGCGCTGCGCTGCTGCGGCGGGGATTCGCCGTGCGGGACTGCGCCTCGTTCGGGCTGCCGGAGTTCGTCCGCGTGGCGGTGCCGCACGAGCGGTATGCCGGGCAGCTCATCGAGGCGATGATGGAGGTGCGCGCATGGCTCGCGGCGGAGTCCTGATGGTCCAGGGGACGGCATCGTCGGCGGGCAAGAGCCTGCTGGTGACGGGCCTGTGCCGGGTCTTCACCCGGAGGGGGCTGCGGGTCGCGCCGTTCAAAGCGCAGAACATGTCGAACAACGCGGCGGTGGTCCCGGGCGGCGGCGAAATCGGCCGTGCGCAGTACGTGCAGGCGCTGGCCGCGCGCGCGCTGCCGCGGGTGGAGATGAACCCGGTGCTGCTGAAACCGGAAGGGAACCTTCGGTCGCAGGTCGTGGTGCTGGGGCGGCCGGTGGGGACGCTGCATGCGGCCGCCTACCAGGAGGCGAAGGCGCACATCTGGCAGGACGTCACGGCGGCGCTGGACGGGCTCCGGGCGGAGTTCGACCTCGTCATCATCGAAGGTGCCGGGAGCCCGGCAGAGATCAATTTGAAGGCGCGGGACATTTCGAACATGCGGGTCGCGCGGTATGCCGACGCGCCGGTGCTGATCGTGGGGGACATCGACCGGGGCGGCGTGTTCGCGCACCTGTACGGGACCTACCACCTGCTGGAGCCGGAGGAGCAGGGGCTCGTGAAGGGGTTCGTAATCAACAAGCTGCGGGGCGACCCTTCCCTGCTTGAGCCGGGGCTGCGCGACATCGAACGGCTGACCGGCGTGCCGGTGGTGGGCGTGGTGCCGTGGGTCCGGGAGCCGGGCATCGCCGAGGAGGATTCGGTGGCGCTCGACCGGCGGAAGGACGAGCACGGGCCGTTTCGCGGTGTCGACGTCGCGGTCATCCGGCTCCCGCGGATCGCGAATTTCGACGACTTCGACCCGCTCGAACGGGAGCCGGACGTCCGGGTGCGGTACGTGGAGCACCCGCGGCAGCTGGGCGAGCCGGACCTCGCGGTGCTGCCGGGGACGAAGGCGACGCGCGACGACCTCGCGTGGCTGCGGGCGAGCGGACTCGCGGAGGCGCTGGGAAGGCTGCGGGCGGCCGGGACACCGGTCCTCGGCATCTGCGGCGGCTTCCAGATGCTGGGGGCGACGATCGAGGACCCGCTCGGGGTCGAAGGCGAGCCGGGGACGGCCGAAGGCCTGGGCTGGCTCGCGTGCCGGACCAGATTCGCGCCGGGGAAGGTGACGCGCTCGAGCAGGGTGCGGCTCGCGGGCGGCCCGGGACTGCTGGAGGGCTGCGGCGGCATCCACGCGGAGGGCTACGAGATCCACGCGGGGCTGACCGAGGTGGCGCGGCCGGCGGCCTGGACGGAGGCTGACGAGCCGATTGGCGCGCTTTCGGCCGACGGGATGGTGTTCGGCTGGTACGTGCACGGCGGCTTCGCCAGCCGCGCGTTCCGGACGCGGCTGCTGGAGAACGTGGCGCGCCTGCGGGGGAAGCCGTTCGCGCCCGGGAGCGACGACGACGCGGATGCGGCGTTCGACCGGCTGGCGGACGTGCTCGAGTCGTCCCTGGACATCGAGCGCATCGCGGACTGGGCGCTCGGGGGCCGGGTCTAGCGATGGGGCGGCTCGTGCTGGTGACCGGGGGCGCGCGGAGCGGGAAGAGCCGGTTCGCGGAGGAGATGGCCGCAGCCGCCGGGGCGGCGGTGGTGTACATCGCAACGATGGAAGCGCCGGACCCCGAGAGCCGGGCGCGCATCGCCGAGCACCGGGCGCGGAGGCCGGCGGGGTGGGCCACGGTCGAGGAGCCGGTCGACCTCGCGGGGGCGGCCGGACGGGCTCCTGCGGCGGCGACCGTGCTCGTCGAGTGCCTCGCCACCTGGTGCGGGAACCTCTTCTGGCGGTCGGGATACGACGACGATGCCCCGCCCGAGGCCTGGCGGGAGCTGGCGGCGACGGTGCGGGCTGCCGCGGAGGAGCTGGCGCGGGCCGCCGCGCGCCGGCCGGGGCTGACGATCGTGGTCACGAACGAGGTTGGCTGGGGGATCGTGCCTGCGGGGGCGATGACGCGCGCCTACCGGGATGCGCTGGGGGCGGCGAACCAGGCGATAGGGAAGGCAGCCGACGAGGTGGTGCTGGTGGTAGCAGGGCGGGCGCTTCGGCTGCCGGGGTAGGGCCAGCCGGGCGTTGTCCGGGCCGGGGCGCGCATGGTAGAGTCCGGGGGTCAGCACGGCAGCGCGAACCCGGTGCGAATCCGGGGCTGTCCCGCAACTGTCATCCGCCCGCGAGGCGGTGAGCCAGGTCGCCGGTGCCGTGCTGGTGTCTAGCCCGCGGGGAAACGGGTGATGGACACGTGGCTCCAGCCGGTCGCCATGTGCCGTTCACGCCCCTCCTCGCGAGGGGCGTTGCCGTTCGTACGGCACGCGGCCGCGGGCGGAGGCAGTGAATGCCTTCGCCCGGGGGACCAGGGGAGCGGAGCGTGCCGCCTTCCGCGAGCGGGCGACGAAGGAGGCGTGACGGATGCGACGGCTCGATCGCGGCCGGGCGGGGAGCACGGGGCAGTGACGGAAGCGCGCCCGGGGGAGCGCTGCATCCTCATCGTGACGGCCTACGATGCCGATCTCGCTGCCATCGCGGCAGCGCGGCCGCAGCTCCCGGAAGGATTTCCCGCGGTGGCCGTCTTCAGTGCCGGGGCGGCAGCAGCGCGGCGGGACGAGGTGCTCGCAGCAGCGCGCCGGGCGGGCGCGGCGGTGGTGCGGCTGCTGGCCGGCCCGGATTCGCTGGGCGGGCTGTTCGAGCCGCTCCTCGCGGCGTGCCGGGCGGCTGGAGCGCCCCTCGTCGTCCGGCGCGCCTACCCGATGACGGGGCAGACGCTGGCCGAGCACTCCACCGCCGACCCGGCGGACGCGGAGCGGGTGCTCCAGTACTTCCTGCACGGCGGGCAGGCGAACGTGGAGCAGGCGTTGCGGTTCCTCGCCGACCGATATTTGGGCGGGGGCTTCGGCTCGCAGCCGACTGAGGCGCTCCCCTGGGAGGGATACTTCGTCCCCGGGCAGCCGCTGGCGGCGGGGCGCGAGGCGGTGCGGCTCGCGCCATGGTGGCGCGAGGGCCGTCCTGCAGTCGGCATCCTGTTCTACCGGAATCTCGTGCAGATGGGCGAGACAGGGCTCATCGAGGCGCTCGCGGAGGCGCTCGACCGGCAGGGGTATAACGCGCTGCCGGTCTGGGCGTACGGGCTGCGTGAAGATTCGAACGGGCGGGACAACGCGGCGGCGATCCGCGCGCTGCTGAGCGATGAGACTGGCCAGCCGCTGGTCCGCGCGGTCGTCTCGCTGATGCCGTTCTCAGCCGCCCGGCCGGGCGCGGAGGGCCGGGTTGAGGCCGCGCCGGGCATCTCGGCGCTCGACGTGCCGGTCATCCAGGGCGCGATGACGCAGGGGTCGCGGGAGGCGTGGCGCAATAGCGCGGCCGGGCTGAGCCCGCTGGACGTCGCGATGTCGGCGGCGATGCCGGAGGTCGACGGCCGGCTGATCTCGGTCCCGGCCGGGTTCCGGGAGGCCGCGGAAGGAGACTGCCCGCGGGTGGCGTGGGAGCCCGACCGCCTCGAGCGGCTCGCGGGGCTGGCGGCGCGGTGGGCGCGGCTCGGGCTGCTGCCGAACCGGGAGAAGCGGGTCGCGATTCTGCTGAACAACCCGAACGGCCGGGAAGCGCGGCTGGCTGCGGCCTTCGGGCTCGATGCGCCGGCTTCGGTCATGCGGCTGCTGGAAGCGCTGCGGGCGGCGGGTTTCGCGGTCGAGGGCATCCCGGAAACGGGCGAGGCACTCGTCGAGATGATCCTCCGGGCGTGCCCGAACGACCCGGCAGCGGCGACGGCCGAACAGCTCGGGGCGGCGGTAGTGCGGGTGCCGGTGTCGCAGTACGCGGCCTGGTTCGGCGGGCTGCCGGCGGCGGTACGGGACGCTGTCGAATCGCACTGGGGAGCACCGCCGGGGGAAGTGTTCGTCGACGGCGATGACATCGTGGCGCCGGGCGTGCTGCTGGGGAACGTGTTCGTCGGGCCTCAGCCGCAGCGGGGCTTCGCGCTCGACCGCGATGCCATCCTGCACTCGCCCGAGCTGCCGCCGCCACACCAGTACCTCGCGGCGTACCTCTGGCTCCGGGAAATCTTCAAGGCGGACGCCATCGTCCAGGTCGGGAAACACGGCAACCTGGAGTGGCTGCCGGGGAAAGGCACGGGGCTCTCGGCGGCGTGTTTCCCGGACATCGCACTGGGGGACACGCCACTCGTCTACCCGTTCATCATGAACAACCCGGGCGAGGGGACACAGGCGAAGCGGCGCGCCGCTGCGGCCATCGTCGACCACCTGGTGCCGCCGATGACCGAGGCCGGCACCTACGGCGAGCTGGCGGAGGCGCGGGCAGCACTCGAAGCGCTGCAGGAAGCGCTCGACCGCGGCGCCGGCCCGGGGAGGACCGCAGCCCTGGCGGAGCGCGCTGCCGAAGCGGTGCGCCGGGCGCGGCTGGAGCGCGACCTCGGGATCGAACCGGGCGCGGCCTGTGAACCGGAGCGGCTGGCGCGCGAGGGGCTCCACTACCTGGACGAGCTCGAGAGCGGCCTCATGCCGGCAGGGCTGCACGTGCTCGGCGAGGTTCCGCGAGACGGGGCGCTGACCGACCTCCTGCTCGCCATCGACCGGGGCGCAGGCGAACGGTCGCTGGGCGGCGCGATCGCGCGGCGGCTGGGGCTGGCGGCGGGGGACCGGCTGCCGGAGCACGCGGCGGCGCTGGCGCGGGAGGTGGTCGAGACAGCGGTGCGGTGCGGGCCGGGTGGGGCGCGCCGGGAGCTGGCAGCGCGGCTGGCGGGCGACGACCCGGTGGCTGCTCTCGCGCTGGAGGACCTGACGCTGCGCGTGCTCCCGGCCATTCGCCGGGCGCCGGATGAGGTGCGGAACGTGGTGCGCGCGCTCGAGGGGCGGGCGGTGCCGCCTGGCCCCGCCGGTGCCCCGACGCGGGGGCAGGCTGATGCGCTGCCGACGGGCCGGAACTTCTATGCGCTCGACCCGAGGACGCTGCCAAGCCGCCACGCGTGGCAGACCGGGCGAGCGCTTGCGGAGGCGGTCATCGCGCGGCACCTCGACGAGGAGGAGGCGTACCCCGATTCGGTCGCGATCATCGCGTGGGGAACGGCCAACATCCGCACGCGGGGGGAAGACGTTGCGCAGGCGCTGCATCTCCTCGGGGTCGAACCCGAGTGGGACGACCGTTCGGGGCGGGTAGCCGGGCTGCGCGTCGTGCCGCTCGAACGGCTCGGCCGGCCCCGCATCGATATCGTGTTCCGGGCGAGCGGGTTCTTTCGCGACAGCTTCGCGGCGGCCATGGACCTGGTGGACGAGGCCGTCTGCACGGTCGCGGCGCTGGATGAGCCGCCGGAACGGAATTTCGTCCGGAAGCACGTGCTGGCCGACCTCGCGCAGGGCGTCGCCGACGACGAGGCGCGCTACCGGGTCTTCGCGCCGCCGCCCGGGGCGTACGTGGACGGCGTCGCGCAGGCAGTGGAGGCGGGCGCATGGGAGACGCGCCGCGACCTCGCGGAGGTGTACGCGGCGTGGGTCGACCATGCGTACACGCGCGCGAGGTACGGCCAGCCGGCGCGGGCAGCGCTCATCCGGCGCGCATCGGAACTGAGCGTCGTCCTGAAGACGCGGGACAACGAGGAGCACGACATGTTCGACACCGACGACTATTTCCAGGACTTCGGGGCGATGGCAGCGCTCGCGCGGGAGCTGGGCGGCGGGCGAGCGAAAGCGTGGATCGGGGACACGACCCGGCCGTGGAGGGCAGCGGTTCGCGGAGCCGAGGATGAGGCGCGGCGCACGTTCCGGCGGCGGGTGCTGAACCCGAAGTGGCTCGAAGGCATGGAGCGGCACGGCTACCAGGGAGGCTCGGAGATGCTCAAGACCGTGGAGTACGCATTCGGCTTCGACGCGACGGCCGGCGTGCTGGAGGACTGGATGTACGAACGGCTGGCTGAAGCGTACGTGCTCGACGCGCGGCGGCGGGACCTCCTCGCCCGGCATAACCCGTGGGCCCTCCGGGACATGGCGTCCCGGCTGCTGGAGGCGGTGCGGCGGGGGATGTGGCAGGCGCCCCCGGCGGGGATGGAAGCGCGCCTGGAGTCCGCCCTGCTCGAAGCGGAAGGGGCGATCGAAGACCGCGCGGCTGCCCGGGAGGAGGCGCGGTGAGCGGCGCGCTGTTCCCGTTCACGGCGATCGTCGGGCAGGAGGACGTGAAACTCGGCCTGCTGCTGAACGTCATCGACCCGGCGATCGGCGGGGTGCTGATCCGGGGCGGGAAAGGGACGGCGAAATCAACGGCGGTGCGCGCGCTGGCCGCGCTGCTGCCGCCGGTGGAAGCGACCGGTGGCTGCCCGTTTTCGTGCGCGCCCGGGGAGCAGGCGGATTGCCCCGGCATGCATGGGGAGGGCGCGCCGGCCGTTCTGCGGCCGCCGCGGCTGGTGACTTTGCCGGTGGGGGCGTCGGAGGAGCGGCTGATCGGGTCGCTGGACCTCGAGGCGGCGCTCGGCCAGGGGGTGCGGAAGGTGGAGCCGGGACTGCTCGCGGCGGCCCACCAGGGAATTCTTTATGTCGACGAAGTGAACCTGCTCGCGGACCACCTGGTCGATGCGCTGCTCGACGCTGCTGCGATGGGCCGGAACTACATCGAGCGCGACGGTGTCTCGGTGAGCCACCCGGCGCGGTTCGTCCTCGTGGGGACGATGAACCCGGAAGAAGGAGAGCTGCGGCCGCAGCTGCTGGACCGGTTCGGCCTGATGGTCGAGGCGGAGCACCTGCTGGCGCCGGCGGAGCGGGCCGAAGTCGTGAGGCGGCGCGTCGCGTTCGAGGCAGACCCTGCGGGCTTCGCGGCGCGGTGGCGGGCGGCAGAGGACGACCTTTCGGCCCGCCTCCGGACTGCCCGGGCGCGGCTCCCGCGGGTAGAGGTGCCGGAGTCGGTGCTGGAGGCGATCGCCGGGATTTGCGCCGCGTGCGATGCGGACGGCCTGCGGGCCGACCTCGCCCTGTACCGGGCTGCACGCGCGCGGGCGGCGTGGGAGGGGCGGGAGCGCGTGACGCTCGACGACGTGCGCGCGGCGGCGCCGCTGGTGCTGGCGCACCGGCAGCGGCGACTTCCGTTCGAGCAGCCGGGCCTGGACCGTGAGCGGCTGGAACAGGCGCTCCGGGAGTTCGAAGGCGACGATGAATCTGACGACGCCCCCGGGCGCGAGCCGGCAGAGCCGCCGCCAGGGCCGGGTGATGCACCGGGCGCCACTGATGAGCCGGTTTCGCGCGCCGGCGAAGGCTCGGGTGCGGGCGTGCCTGCGCCCGGGGGCGGCCCGGGTGAGCGGCCGGCAGCGGTGGGCGAGGCGCTCTCGCTTCGCCCTCCGGCGCCGGAGCGGCGGCGGCCGCAGGCGCTCCGCCCAACGGGGCGCCGCCGCAGGGGCGCGGAGGCCAACCGGGGCCGGCACGCGGGCTCGCGGCGGCGCGGCCGCCCGGGGGATATCGACATCGCGGCGACGCTCCGCGCGGCTGCGGTCCGCGGGAAGCCCGGGCTGCCGGTGGCGCGGACGGCGTGGCGGTGGAAGCGGCGGCTGGGCGAGATGGCGGCGCTGGTCCTCATGGTGGTCGATGCGAGCGGGTCGATGGGGGCGCGGAAGCGGATGGAGGCGGCGAAGGGCGCGGTGTTCGGGCTCCTGCAGGACGCCTACCTGCGGCGCGACCGGGTGGCGCTGGTGGCGTTCGACGGGCGCGGCGCGCGGCTCGTGCTGGCACCGACGCGGAGTATGGACCATGCGCACCGGGCGCTCGCTGCGTTCGGCACCGGGGGCCGGACGCCGCTCTGGGCGGGGCTCGAGGAGGCGGCGCGGCTCGTCGCCCGGGTCCGCCGGAAGGAGCCGGGGCTACCCGTGCTGGCGGTGGTCGTCACGGACGGCCGGGCGAACGCCGCGGCGGGGGGGCTCGACCCGGTCGCGGCGGCCCTCGCACGGGCGGCAGCGCTGCGGCAGCTGGAGGTGGATGGGCTGGTGCTCGATACGGAGCAGGGCGCTCACCGGCTGGGCATCGCGCGGCGGCTTGCAGAGGCGCTCGGGGGTGATTACGTGCGGCTCGATGAGCTCGAGCCGGCGGCGATCTGGACGGCGGTGCGGGCGCGCCGCGCGGAGGCGGCCGTATGAGCGGGAGCGAACGGTGTGCGGGGGACTGCGGCGCGGCCTGTTCGATTGAGGACGTCACGCCGCGGCGGAAGGGCCAGCGCAACATCGTCACGCGGGCGGACGGCCGGCTGGTGAACGTGAACCGGCAGCTGGGCCAGCTGTTCGTCTGCGCGCACGGGTGCTGCTGCGGCCGGGAGGCCGAAGGGAAGCCGCCGGGGCACTTCGAGCGATACCACGAGGAGTGGGAGCGGCGGAAGCTGCGGAACAAGGTCCATCTCAACATGGGCGGGTGCCTCGGACCGTGTCCGCTGGCCAATGTGTGCATGCTGCTGTTCGACGGCGTGACGGTGTTCTTCCATTCGATGAATTCGGAGCGGCTGATCGGGCAGCTGTTCGATTACATCGAGGCGCTGGTCGCGGCAGGCAGGTATGTGCCGCCGGACGGCGAACTCGGCAGGCTGGCGTTTTCGGCGATGGCGAACGACGGCCGGGGGCGGCCGGCGGGGGCGCGGGAGGAAGCTGCGGACGTGCCGGCACCGCGGGACGACCGCGGCATCCTCGTGCTGTCGCATTCCGATACGGACGTGCTGTGCTTCACGGCGGCAGCGCGGGAGCTGGGGGGCGACTTCCCGCCGGTCACGGTGCGGAACATCGCCGGGCTCCGGGACACGGAGGACGCGGCGGCGCTCTTCGACCAGCTGGTCCCGCGGGCTGCGGTGACGGTGCTGGTCGTGCACGGCGGGCGGCGGTCGGTGCCGGCGGTCGAGCGGCTTGCAGAGCTGGCGGATGAGCACGGCGGCTGGCTCATCGCGGTACCGGGAACGGAGGAGCTCGACGAAGGGCTGATCGGGCTTTCGACGGCGGGCGCGGGGATGGCGCTGGCCGTGCGCGCGTACCTGCAGGAGGGCGGGGTCGCGAACTACCGGGAGTGCCTGAAGATGCTGGGCGACCACCTGCTCAGCCTCGGGGTGGGCTACCGGGACCCGGCGCCGCAGCCGAGAACCGGCTTCTACCATCCCCGATTCGCGACGCGGGAGGCGTGGCGGGCGGCGCGGGATGCCCGGCGCCCTGCCGTCGGGGTGCTGTTCTACCGGTCGTTCTTTCTCTCGGGCGACACGGCGTTCATCGATGCGCTGGTCGAGGCGGGGGAGGCGCTCGGCGCGGACGTCCTGCCGGTCTTCGGCTATTCGCTGAAGGACGACCCGGATGGTTCGGGACGGACGGCGGTGCTGCGGGAGCTGTGCGATGCCGGCGGGCAGCCGGAGGTCGACGCGGTGGTGAATACGATGGCCTTCGCGCTCGGCAGCGCGGGGCAGGAGCCGGGCGCTTCCGAATGGCAGGTGAACGTCCTCGAGGAGCTCGGGCTGCCGCAGGTGCAGGGGCTCACGATTTCGACGTCGGTCGCGCAGTGGGAGGGTTCGGTGACGGGTGCCGGGCCGCTCGATGTGGCGAGGTCGGTGGCGATTCCGGAGCTCGACGGGCGCATCATCGGCGTCCCGGCTTCGTTCAAGGAGCGGGGCGGTGATGGGACGGTGCGGCGGGTATTGCCGCGGGACCGCGCTGAGCGGCTGATGGGGCTGGCAGTCCGGCTCGCGAGGCTTCGGAGGACGCCAAATGCGGAGAAGCGGGTCGCGATCATCCTGACGAACCACCACGCGAAGGCGTCCCGCATCGCGAACGCGGTGGGGCTGGATTCGCCGGAGAGCGTGGTGCGGCTGCTGCGCGCGCTCCGGGACGCGGGGTACACCGTGGGGCCAATCCCGGAAGGCGGCGACGCGCTCATGCAGGAGCTGCTCGCGCGGGGCCACTACGAAGAGGAGACGCTGACGGAGGCGATGCTGGCGGGTGCGGCCGCCCGGGTGCCGGCGGAACGGTACCGGGCATGGTTCGAGGAGCTGCCGGCGCGGCGGCAGGCGGAGATGGCGGAGCGGTGGGGGCCACCGCCGGGGCGGCACTACCTCGACGCCGCGGGGAATCTCGTCGTCGCCGGCATCGTGACGGGGAACGTCTTCCTCGCGATTCAGCCGCCGCGCGGGTACTCGATGAACCGGACGGCGATCATGCATCAGCCGGACCTGCCGCCCCCGCACCCGTACTACGCGCTCTACCGGTGGCTGCGGGAGCCGCAGGAGCTGGGCGGCTTTGGCGCGGATGCCATCGTGCAGGTTGGAAAGCACGGGTCGGCGGAGTGGCTGCCGGGGAAGGGTGTGGGCCTCGGGGCGGATTGCTACCCCGACCTATTCGTCGGCGACCTGCCGGTCGTGTACCCGTTCATCATCGACGGGCCGGGCGAGGGAGCAGCGGCGAAGCGGCGGACGCACGCCGTCATCGTGGACCACCTGCCGCCGCCGATTACGAACGCAGAGCTGTACGGGGAGCTGGCGGAGCTGGACCGGCTGGTGGATGAGTACTACCTGCTGGAGCGGACCGACCCGGGCCGGCTGCCCTACCTCCAGCGGCAGATTTGGGACGTGATCCGGCAGGCGGGGCTCGCGAACGAGCTCGACCGCCTGCTGCAGGATGGGGGCGACGGCCATGTGCACGAATGGGACCCGCGGGAGCACGAGGACGGGGTGCCGTATGCGCTTTCGGACCTGAGCGGGGAGGGCTTCGCGCACCTCGTCGAGGCGATTCACACGTATACGCATGAACTCGGCGCGGCGCCGATCCGGGTTGGGCTGCACGTGCTCGGGGAGGTGCCGGAGGGTGACGAGCTGGTGGACTTCGCGGCGGCGATGCTGCGTGTGCCGAACGGGGAGATACCCGCGCTGGCGGAAGCGGCTGCGGCCTGGCTGGGAATCCCTGCGGACCTCCTGGCGCTCCCGGCAGGGCAGCGGCTGGAGGGCGGGGTCCACGTGCTGCCGGGCGAGGCGGCGCGCTCGGCTGGAGAGCTGCAGGAGCGCCTGGCCGGACGGGGCCGGGCGGCGCTGCGCGGTGTGCTGCTGGAGGGGCTGGACCCGGTGGCAGCGGCGAGCCTCGTGGGGCCCTGCCGGGGCGACGCTGGGCCGCTGCCCGCCGTGCTCGGGTTCGCCCTGGACCGGCTCGCGCCGGCGCTCGAGCGCACGGTCGACGAGCTCGGCCATGTGGTGGATGCGCTCGACGGCCGCTACGTGCCGCCCGGGCCTGCCGGCGCACTGACGCGCGGGATGGCTCATGCGCTGCCGACGGGGCGCAACTTCTATGCGGTGGACCCGCGCGCGATCCCCAGCCGGGTGGCGTGGGAAGTGGGGCAGGAGCTGGCAGCGGCAACCATCGAACGGTACGTGCGCGAGCTCGGGGTGCCGCCGCGCTCGATCGGCCTCTCGATGTGGGGAACGACGGCGATGCGGAACGGCGGCGAGGACGTGGCGCTGGTGCTCGCGCTCATCGGCGTCGAACCGACGTGGCAGCGGGAGAGCCGCCGGGTCGCCGGGTTCCGGGTGCGTTCGTTCGATGAGCTGGGGCGGCCGCGGGTGGACGTCGTTTGCCGGGTCTCCGGCTTTTTCCGGGATGCGTTCCCGGGAGTGATCGAGCTGCTGGGGGAGGCGTTCGACGCGGTGGCGGCGCTGGACGAACCGCCGGCGATGAACCCAATCCGCGCGCACCGGGTCGCGCGGGCGACCGCGCTTCGGGAGGCGGGGATGGAGGAGCGGGAGGCCTGGCAGCGGGCCGGCGTGCGGGTTTTCGGGAGCGCCCCGGGCGTCTACGGGGCGGGCGTGCTGCAACTGCTCGATGAGGCGGCGTGGGAGCGCGAGGAGGAGGTCGCGGAGACGTTCCTCGCGTGGGGCGGACACGGCTACGCGCCCGGGATGTACGGGGTTCCGATGGGCGATGAACTGCGGAACCGGCTGGGGCCGGTCGACGCGGCGGTGCAAAGCCAGGACAACCGGGAGCACGACATCCTCGATGCGGACGACTACTTCCAGTTCCAGGGCGGGATGGCGGCGGCGGTCCGGATGCTTCGTGGACGCGGCCCGCGGCTGTACTTCGGGGACAGTTCGGACCCGCGGCGGCCGAGGGTGCGACTGACGGAGGATGAGCTGGACCGGGTGGTCCGCGCGCGGGTGTTGAACCCGAAGTGGATCGCGGCGATGCGGGAGCATGGCTACCGGGCGGGGACCGAGTTCGCCGCCACGGTGGACTACCTGTTCGGCTGGGCAGCGACGGCGGGCATCGTGAAGGGCTGGCAATTCGAACGCGTGGCGGAGCGGTACGTGCTCGACGCGGAGATGCAGCGCTTCCTCGGGGAGCACAACCCGTGGGCCCTGCGTGATATGTCGCGCAGGCTCGGGGAAGCGATCCGCCGCGGGCTCTGGCAAGCCCCGGCGGGTATGGCGGCGCGGCTCGAGGCGGCGCTGCTGGAGGCGGAGGGGGCAATCGAAGACCGGATGTGATCGCGGCGCGTTGCGCTGCGGGAGCAGATACGTCACACCACGACAGGGAGGTTTGGTATGTCCGTTTCTTCACCATCGGCAATCACGGGGCAGGCGCTCGGCAGAACCCGGGTGTTCCACGTCCGCGAATGGGTCGCGGCCGCTGCGGCGCTGGCGCTGGCCGGCGTCCTGCTGTACCTGGCCGGCTTCGAGCAGGGGGCGGTGGCGCTGTTCGAGGGCACGACGATTCACGAGTTCGTGCACGATGCGCGGCACGCGCTGGGATTCCCATGTCACTGATGCGAGCCGGGGGAGCGACTTCGGGATCGGCCGTGCCGCGCGCCGCGGCAGGGGGCCGTGGCGGGATGCTGGACGTGCTGCTGATGGCGGCGCTCGCCTCGGTCGCCGCGGGCGTCGCGGCAGCGCTCGTGGCCTGGTGGGCGGTGGAGCCGCGGCTGGAGGATGCGATCGCGCTCGAGGAGTCGCACGCCGAGGTGCCGGCCGACCACGTCCATGAGGACGCGCCGGTTTCGCGGTCGGTGCAGCGGACTGCGGGCCTCGCGGCCGGGACGCTCGCGGTCGCGCTCGGCGGCGGCCTGCTGGCGGCCGTTGCGGGGATGGCTGCCGCGCGGCTGGGGTTCGCCGGCTCGCCGCTGCGGGGCGCCGCGGTGGCGGCGCTGGCAGGCGGCTATGCTGCGGGCCTGCTGCCGGCGCTGGCGTACCCTGCCAACCCGCCGGGTGTCGGCAGCCCGGAAACTTCGGCCGCCCGGACGTGGATGTTCCTCGCGGTCGTCGGGATCGGTCTCGCCGCGGCTGTGCTGGCGGCTGGCGCGTGGCGCTGTGTGGAGCGCAGGGGCCGATTGCCGGCGGTGATCGGCGCGGGAGCCGTGCTGGCAGGTGGGGTCGGGGCCGCGGTTCTCGTCGCGGAGCCGGTGGAGCTGCCGGCGGGGTTCCCGGCGGACCTGCTGTGGGAGTTCCGGCGGGGCTCGCTGCTGGTGCAGGGGGCGCTGTGGCTGACGCTCGCGGCAGGCCTGGCCGCTGCGGAGGCGGCGTTGGGGCGCGAACCGGCCGCATAAGGGCGCGCCGGAAACGAAAAACGGCCCGGGTTTGGAACCCGGGCCGTTTTGGCGCTGAGCTGGGGAATTGGTAGCGGGGGAGGGATTCGAACCCCCGACCTTCGGGTTATGAGCCCGACGAGCTACCACTGCTCCACCCCGCGACGACGAGGGCGGCCGGCGAGCCGGTGCACCTCGAGGACTGAAGAGCGAAGACCTGCGGACGGGCGAATCATGCGCGACGAGTCTTGTTGGAGGTCAAGCCCTCGACCATTAGTACGCCTCAGCTGAACGCATTGCTGCGCTTACACCTGGCGCCTATCGAACAGGTAGTCTTCCTGTGGTCTTACCCGATTGACTCGGTGGGAGCCCTCATCTTGAGGTCGGCTTCGCACTTAGATGCTTTCAGCGCTTATCCGGTCCGGACATGGCTACCGGGCGGTGCTCCTGGCGGAACAACCCGCACACCAGCGGTCCGTCCACCCCGGTCCTCTCGTACTAGGGGCAGCTCCTCTCAAGGCTCCTACGCCCACGGCGGATAGAGACCGAACTGTCTCACGACGTTCTGAACCCAGCTCGCGTACCGCTTTAATGGGCGAACAGCCCAACCCTTGGGACCTACTCCAGCCCCAGGATGCGACGAGCCGACATCGAGGTGCCAAACCTTGCCGTCGCTGTGGACGCTTGGGCAAGATAAGCCTGTTATCCCCGGGGTAGCTTATATCCGTTAAGCCACGGCCCTTCCACTCGGTACCGTAGGATCACTTTGACCGGCTTTCGCCCCTGCTCGACTTGTGGGTCTCGCAGTCAAGCTCCCTTATGCCAATGCACTCGACGGGTGATTTCCATCCACCCTGAGGGAACCTTTGTGCGCCTCCGTTACTCTTTAGGAGGCGACCGCCCCAGTCAAACTGCCCACCAGACGCTGTCCTCCTGCTTGCTCAGGAGTTAGAAAGCAGATCAGAGAAGGGTGGTATTTCAAGGTTGGCTCCACGCCGCCCGAAAGCAGCGCTTCGTCGCCTCCCACCTATCCTACGCATCTCAGACCCACTCCCAGCGCCAAGTTGCAGTAAAGCTCCACGGGGTCTTTTTGTCCTGCCGCGGGTCAACCGCATCTTCACGGTCAATTCAATTTCGCCGGGTCCTTCGTCGAGACAGCGCCCAGATCGTTACGCCTTTCGTGCGGGTCGGAACTTACCCGACAAGGAATTTCGCTACCTTAGGACCGTTATAGTTACGGCCGCCGTTCACCGGGGCTTCAGTTCAAGCCTTGCAGCTCTCCCCTTAACCTTCCGGCACTGGGCAGGCGTCAGCCCCTATACGTCAGCTTTCGCTTTTGCAGAGACCTGTGGTTTTGATAAACAGTCGCCTGGGCCTGCTCTCTGCGGCCCCCCGGTGCTTGGAACGCGAGGTTCTACACACCCGAGGGCGATCCTTCTCCCGAAGTTACGGATCCAATTTGCCGAGTTCCTTAACGAAGGTTCTCCCGATCCCCTTATGGTGCTTACCACCACCTACCAGTGTCGGTTTGCGGTACGGGCGCAATGGTAACTAGCAGCGAGGCTTTTCTCGCCAGTGTGGGCTCAGCCCCCTCGCTTTGACAAAGTCTCCACTCGTCCCGGTTCCTCCGCTTGACCCCGCCGGGGATTTGCCTCCGGCGAGACGCCTACGAACCAGGAACGGACCATGTCCAATGGGCCCGCGGGACCTACCCTGCTGGGTCCCCCCTCTGCATCAAACGCTACCGCTGCGGTGCTGGAATACTAACCAGCTGTCCATCGCCTACGCCTTTCGGCCTCGGCTTAGGCCCGACTAACCCTACGCGGATTGACCTTCCGTAGGAAACCTCAGGTATACGGGGGGCGCGGTTCTCACGCGCCTTACGCTACTCATGCCGGCATTCTCACTTCGCTTCGCTCCAGGGCGCCTCACGGCTACCCCTTCACAGCGGAAGCAAACGCTCCCCTACCGCCAGCAGCTCGAGGCTGCTGACCCACAGCTTCGGTGCCACGCTTAGCCCCGTTGAATTGTCGGCGCAGAACCACTCGACCAGTGAGCTATTACGCACTCTTTAAAGGGTGGCTGCTTCTAAGCCAACCTCCTGGCTGTCTGAGCAGTTCAACATCCTTTCACACTGAGCGTGGACTTTGGGACCTTAGCTGGTGGTCTGGGCTGTTTCCCTTTTGACGATGAAGCTTAGCCCCCACCGTCTCACTGCCAGGCTTTGTCCGACGGCATTCGCGGTTTGATAGGGTTCGGTAAGCGGTGAGCCCCCTAGCCCTTTCAGAGCCCTACCTCCGCCGGAGATCGCCTGACGCTGCACCTAAATGCATTTCGGGGAGAACGAGCTATCTCCGAGTTCGTTTGGCATTTCACCGCTACCCACAGGTCATCCAATAGCTTTGCAACGCTAGAAGGTTCGCGCCTCCATCCAGTTTTACCTGGACTTCACGCTGCCCATGGGTAGATCACTCGGTTTCGCGTCTACTCCACGCGACTGTGGCGCCCTGTTCGGACTCGCTTTCGCTGCGGCTCCGCAAGTCTCCTTGCTTAACCTCGCCACGTAGAGTAACTCACCGGCTCATTCTTCAATAGGCACGCCGTCACCCGCCTTGCGACGGGCTCCGACTGCACGTAGGCACGCGGTTTCAGGTTCTGTTTCACTCCCCTCCCGGGGTACTTTTCACCTTTCCCTCACGGTACTGGTTCACTATCGGTCACCAGGGGTATTTAGCCTTGGGAAGTGGTCTCCCCAGCTTCCCACGGGGTTTCACGTGTCCCGTGGTACTCAGGTACCGGCCGGCAGTCGCATCGAGTTTCGTGTACGGGGCTGTCACCCTCTCTGGCTGGCCTTTCCAGGTCCATTCTCCTACCCGTGCGATTGGTAACTGCACAATGGCCGGCCCTACAACCCCGGCAGGGCGAACCCTGCCGGTTTGGGCTTCTCCCCGTTCGCTCGCCGCTACTAGGGGAATACTCTCTTTTCCTCGGGGTACTTAGATGTTTCAGTTCCCCCGGTTCCCCCTCGCAGGCCTATGTGTTCAGCCTGGAGTAGCCCGGTTTCGCCGGGCTGGGTTACCCCATTCGGAGATCTCCGCTTACGCTTGCTTGGCAGCTGGGCGGAGCTTATCGCAGCCTTGCCACGTCCTTCATCGGCCCCTGGTACCTAGGCATCCACCGCGCGCCCTTGGTAGCTTGACCTCCACCAAGACTCGGTCGGTATGAATTGCCCGGCCTCGCTGGCGCTGCTTGAGCGCGCCGTCGAGGCGATGCAGTGTCTTCGCTCTTCAGTTCTTAAGGTGCGCGCCGCGGGGTTTCATCCCTGCGGCCCGGCTTCGCCGCCGGCCGCTGCCTGCTGGCAGGGGCCGATTGCGAAGCGCGTCGCTGGCACGGGCCCGGGGCGGGCTTTGGGGAGCTGGTGGAGCCGAGGAGATTCGAACTCCTGACCTCCGCCGTGCAAAGGCGGCGCTCTCCCAACTAAGCTACGGCCCCTCCGGGTTGGTACTCCGTGTGTGCCAGGCCCGGGGCCCGGGGGTTCTCCGCCGGGGTTGAGCCAGGATGGTGGGCCATTCTGGACTCGAACCAGAGACCTCAGTCTTATCAGGACTGCGCTCTAACCAGCTGAGCTAATGGCCCCCGGGGAGCGTGGCCAGTGCACCTTCGACAGCTGGATAGCGGACGAAAGACGGCTGCTGGGGCGCCGCTGGTGTAACGACCCGGCGGGTGCGCCGGACCGATCGACCTGGGTGCTGCTTCCGGACCTCCTGCCCCACCGCTGAGGCGGGAGGTTTTCTCCGGGGCATACTCCCTAGAAAGGAGGTGATCCAGCCGCAGCTTCCGCTACGGCTACCTTGTTACGACTTCGTCCCAATCGCTGGCTCCACCCTCGACGGCTGCCTCCCTTGCGGGTTAGCCCACCGGCTTCAGGTGTTTCCAACTTTCGTGACGTGACGGGCGGTGTGTACAAGGCCCGGGAACGTATTCACCGCAGTAGTGCTGACCTGCGGTTACTAGCAACTCCGGCTTCATGCAGGCGGGTTTCAGCCTGCAATCCGAACTGAGGACAGCTTTGATGGGATTAGCTCCGCCTCGCGGCTTCGCGACCCGTTGTACTGCCCATTGTAGCGTGTGTGTAGCCCCAGGCGTAAGGGCCACGCTGACCTGACATCATCCCCTCCTTCCTCCGAGGTTTTCTCGGCAGTCTCGCCAGAGAAGTACAACTGGCGACAGGGGTTGCGCTCGTTGCGGGACTTAACCCAACACCTCACGGCACGAGCTGACGACGGCCGTGCAACACCTGTGCACGCTCCCCGAAGGGTCCCTCACCTTTCGGATCGGTACCACGTGCATGTCAAGCCTGGGTGAGGTTCTTCGCGTATCATCGAATTAAACCACACGCTCCGCTGCTTGTGCGGGCCCCCGTCAATTCCTTTGAGTTTTAGCCTTGCGGCCGTAGTCCCCAGGCGGAGTACTTATCGCGTTGGCTTCGGCACTGAAGGGGTCGATACCTCCAACACCTAGTACTCATCGTTTACGGCGTGGACTACCCGGGTATCTAATCCGGTTTGCTCCCCACGCTTTCGCCCCTGAGCGTCAGGACAGGGCCAGGATGCCGCCTTCGCCACTGGTGTTCCTCCCGATATCTACGCATTTCACCACTACACCGGGAATTCCACATCCCTCTCCCTGCCTCAAGCCTGGCAGTTTCCAGGGCACCCTCCCGGTTGAGCCGGGAGATTTCACCCTGGACTTGCCTGGCCGCCTGCGGGCGCTTTACGCCCAATAAATCCGGACAACGCTCGACACCTACGTATTACCGCGGCTGCTGGCACGTAGTTAGCCGTGTCTTATTCGTGAGGTACCGTCAGAACTTCTTCCCTCACAAAAGGAGTTTACAACCCGAAGGCCTTCGTCCTCCACGCGGAATTGCTGCGTCAGGCTTTCGCCCATTGCGCAAGATTCTTAGCTGCTGCCTCCCGTAGGAGTCGGGGCCGTATCTCAGTCCCCGTGTGGCTGACCATCCTCTCAGACCAGCTACCGATCGTCGCCTTGGTAGGCCATTACCCCACCAACTAGCTAATCGGCCGCGGGCCCCTCTCGTAGCGCCGGAGCTTTCACCACCCGGACTCTCACCGGGGGTCTTATGCGGTATTAGCTCCCCTTTCGAGGAGTTATTCCCCACTACGAGGCAGGTTACCCACGTGTTACTCACCCGTTCGCCACTAGCCCGAAGGCTCGTACGACTTGCATGCCTAATACATTCCGCCAGCGTTTGTCCTGAGCCAGGATCAAACTCTCCGTAGAAACAGAACCGACCTTGCGGCCGGGATGTTCCGTTTGAACGGGGTCCCAGACGTTCTCTTTCGTCCGCTATCCAGTTGTTAAGGTGCGCTGGCCTCTCGCAAGGCCCGAACGAGAAGATTAACTTCTCTCCGCCAGGCTGTCAACCGTGCCGCCCCTGCCGGGGGATGCCGCCCTGGCTGATGCCGGCGGGGGACTTTCAAGATGGCACGCCCCGGCGTTGTTTGCAAGGGGGATCTTCGGCCCCGGCGGCGATTTCTTCACGATTTTCGTCGGCCCGCCAGCCGCGCTGCTTCGTCGGCCGGCCGGTAGCGCTCGTGGAAGGCGCTCCGGAAGGCCTCGAAGCGCCCCTCCCGGATGGCGGCGCGGGCGCGTTCGGTGAGCCGGGCGAGGTAGCGCAGGTTGTGGTGCGTGGCGAGCCGGTGGCCGAGCAGCTCGTCGTTGCGGAAGAGGTGATGGAGGTAGGCGAGGCTGAACTGGCTGCAGGCGAGGCAGTCGCAGGCCGGGTCGGCCGGCTCGTCGCGCTCGCGGTTGGCGGCGCCGCGGAGGTTGATGCGGCCGTCGTCGGTGAGGAGGGCGCCGTTGCGGCCGAGGCGGGTGGGGAGCACGCAATCGAACATGTCGATGCCGCGGGCGATTCCTTCGATGAGGTCTTCGGGGCTGCCGACGCCCATGAGGTAGCGGGGCTTTTCGATGGGGAGCTCGGCGTTCGTGCTATCGAGGGTGGCCCACATGACGGCCTTGGGCTCGCCGACGGAGAGGCCGCCGATGGAGAAGCCGGGCGGGTCGAGCTGGATGGCTTCGCGGGCGTGGTAGCGGCGGAGTTCGGGGTGGGTGCCGCCCTGGAGGATGGCGAAGGTGGTCAGCCCGGGGGCGGCGGCGCGGCAGCGCCGGTACCAGCGGAGGGTGCGGTCGACGGCGTCGCGGGCGGCTTCGAAGCTGGCTTCGCCGGGCAGGACGTGGTCGAGCGGCATGGCGATATCGACGCCCAGGGCCTGCTGAACCTCCATGGCGAGCTCGGGGGTGTAGTGGTGTTCGGAGCCGTCGATGTGCGAGCGGAAGCGAACGCCGTCTTCGGTGACTTTGCGGAGGCCGGCGAGGGAGAAGACCTGGAAGCCGCCGCTGTCGGAGAGGATGGGGCCATCCCAGCGCATGAAGCGGTGGACGCCGCCGAGCTGCTCGATGAGCCGGTGGCCGGGGCGGAGGTAGAGGTGGTAGGCGTTGACGAGGATGATCCGGGCGCCGGTCGCGGCGACTTCTGCGGGCAGGAGCGTCTTCACGGTGGCGAGGGTGCCGACGGGCATGAAGACGGGGGTTTCGAAGCTGCCGCGCGGGGTAGTGATGCGGCCGGTGCGGGGGGCGACGGGGCCTGCCGGCGTGCTGGTGAGGTCGAAGCGGAAGCCGCTCGGGGACGAGGTCACGGGCGGGTCACGGTCTCGATGGCGTGGTGGACGAGAGCATCGGGCACGCCCTGCCGGACGATGGCGTGGCCGATCCGCTCGAGGAGCACCCAGCGGATGGAGCCGGCCCGGACCTTCTTGTCGACGAGGGTGGCATCGAAGACGGCGCGCGGGTCGAGGCCGGGGGCGCTTTCGGGGAGGCCGAAGCGGCGGATGAGGGTCTGCTGGCGCTCGAACTCGGCCGGGGGCAGGAGGCCGAGTTCGACGCTGATGATGCCGGCGGCGCGCATGCCGATGGCGACGGCTTCGCCGTGGAGCCATGTTTCGTAGCCGGTGACGGCTTCGATGGCGTGGCCGACGGTGTGGCCGTAGTTGAGGAGCGTGCGGCGGCCAGATTCGCGCTCGTCCTCGGAAACGATGGCGGCTTTGATGGCGACCGAGCGGGCGATGAGGTCGGGCGAGGTGAGCGGGGGACCGTCGATGCTGGCCGCCTCGAGGTCGCGGACGAGCGCTTCATCGAGGATGAAGCCGTGCTTGAGCAGCTCGGCCCAGCCGTTGCGGAGCTGGCGCGGCGGGAGGGTGCGGAGGAGGAGGGGGTCGATGACGACGGCGCGGGGCTGGGCGAACGCGCCGATGAGGTTTTTGCCGCGAGGGTGGTCGATGCCGGTCTTCCCGCCGATGGCGGCGTCGGCCATGGCGAGGAGGGAGGTCGGGGCGTGGATGAAGGGGACGCCGCGGAGGATGGTCGCAGCGGCGAATCCGCCGAGGTCGGTGACGACGCCACCCCCGAGCGTGACGATGAAGTCGGTGCGCTCGATGCGGTGGTCGACGAGGAAGTCGTAGACGCTGGCGAGGGTTTCGAGGCTCTTGTAGTTCTCGCCGGCGGGAATGGAGAAGGCGGCGGACTGGTAGCCGGCGGCCTCGAGCGCGGCGGCAGCCCGGCCGGCGAAGAGGGGACCGACGTGGGTGTCGGTGATGATGAAGGCGCGGCCTTCGAGGCCGGCGTCGCGGGCGATGGCGCCGAGGGCGTCGAGCGCGCCTTCGCCGACGAGGACGGGGTAGGTGCCGCCCGGCGCAGTGACGATCGCCGCCGGCGGGGGGATCGACGGATTGCCGGCCTCCCGGGCGAAGGCGAGCGGGCTGTAGAAGCGCTCGCCGGGCGGTGCCGGGTCGCGCTGCCATTCGGCCCAGAGGCGCTCGATCTCTTCGGCCTGCTCCTCGGGGGTGAGGTCGTCGCAGTCGATGGCGGCATCGGCGCCGCGGTAGAGCTCGATGCGGGACTGGAGGAGGGCTTCGAGGCGGGCGCGGGGGTCGCCGGCGAGGAGCGGCCGCTCGGAGGCGTTCGGCGCTTCGAGCAGGCGGCGGGCGGCGACGGCGGGCGAGACCGCGAGCCAGACGACGAAGCCGCTGCCGAGGATGGGGCGGGCGGCCGGGATGGTGGGGGCGCCGCCGCCGGTCGCGATGACGGCCGGTTCGTGCGCGGCGGCGGCTTCGAGGGCGCGGAGTTCGCGCTCGCGGAAGGCGGCTTCGCCTTCGCGGGCGAAGAGCTCGGCGACGGTGGCGCCGGCCTTGCGCTCGATTTCCTTATCGGTGTCGATGAACGCCCAGCCGAGGCGCTCGGCGAGGATGCGGCCGGTGGTCGACTTGCCGCTGCCGGAGAGGCCGATGAGGAAGATGCGGCGGGGGACCATCAGGAGCCCCGGGCGCGCGGGCCGATGGTGTCCATGAAGGCCGCGTAGTTGCGGCGGACCTCGTCGAGGGTGTCGCCGCCAAACTTTTCGAGCCACGCATCGGCGAGGACGATGGCGACCATCGCCTCGGCGACGACGCCGCCGGCCGGGACGACGCAGACGTCGCTGCGCTCGTAATGGGCGAGGACTTCTTCGCCGGTATCGAGGTCGACGGAGGGGAGGGGATGGGCGAGCGTGGGGATCGGCTTGATGGCGGCGCGGACGATGATGTCTTCGCCGGTGGTGATGCCGGCTTCGATGCCGCCGGCGTTGTTGGTGGCGTGGCGCCACGGCCGGCCCTGCCATTCGCCGACCGGGAGGATGACGTCGTGGACCTGCGAGCCGCGCATGGCGGCGGCCTCGAAGCCAAGGCCGAGCCCGACAGCTTTGAAGGCGTTGATGCTCAGGATGGCCTGCGCGATGCGGCCGTCGAGCTTGCGGTCCCAGTGGACGTGGCTGCCGAGGCCGGGCGGCACGCCCATGGCGCGGACTTCGATTTCGCCGCCGACGGTATCGCCGTCCGGCTTGGCGGCATTGATGGCCGCGACCATCGCTTCGGAGGCGGCGGGGTCGGCGCAGCGGACCGGGCTGGCTTCGACGGCGTCCCAGTCGATGGGACCGGCCGGTTCGGGGGCGCGGACGCCGCCGATGGCGAGGACGCGGCTGCGGATTTCGACGCCGAACTCGGCGAGGAGGCGGCGGGCGACAGCGCCGACGGCGACGCGGGCCGCGGTTTCGCGGGCGGAGGCGCGCTCGAGCACGTTGCGGACGTCGTCGAAGCCGTATTTGAGGGCGCCGGGCAGGTCGGCGTGGCCGGGCCGGAGGCGGGTGACGCGCTCGATTTCGGTTTCGACGGGCTCGATGGCCATCTTTTCGGTCCAGTTGACCCAGTCGCGGTTCTGGATCCAGAGGGCGACGGGAGAGCCGAGGGTGCGGCCGTGACGGACGCCGGCGGTGATCTCGGCGTGGTCCTTTTCGATTTTCATGCGGCCGCCGCGGCCGTAGCCGCCCTGCCGGCGTGCGAGGTCGGGGGCGATGTCGGCCTCGGAGAGAGGGAGGCCGGCGGGAAGGCCTTCGATGACCATCGTGAGGCCTTTGCCGTGGCTTTCGCCGGCAGTGAGGAAGCGGAAGTGGCCCATGCTTACTCCGTGGGGCGCTCGCGCTGAGCGGTGAATTCGGCGGCGGCCTCGGCAGCGGGACGCGGCGGGCGGCCGGTGATGGGAGGGACCTCGATGGGAATGGCGCGGCCGGCCGGGTCGCGCACGTAGTGGGCTTCGAAGCGGCCGAGGATCTCGGCCGGAGTGAGCGCGTCCCACGCGAGGTCTTCGGCGATGGCGCGGTCGGCGGTGACGGTCAGGATCGGCCGCTGGGCGAGGGTGCCATCGGGTTCGGAGAAGGTGGTGTACACGTCGACGCGCACGGTGCCGAGGCGGAGGTTTGGGACATCGTACAGCATCATGTCGAGCAGCCTTGCGGCGATGGCGATCGCCTCGTCGAGGGGGGAGGTGACCTGGACGCGGCGGCCGCCTTCAGTGCGGAATTCGCCCTCTGCGGAGGCGGAGAGAGTCGCGCCGTCGGGTTCGACTGCGACGAGCTGGGCGGACTGGACGCCAGCCCAGGTGCCGGGATGGATGCCTTTCGGGGGCCTGGCGCGGCGCCAGGTGTTCAGGGCTTCTTCGATGAGGGCGCCGATGATGTCGGTGTCGCCGGAGGCGACGCGGCGGCGCCAGGCGCGGTGCTGGAGCATCTCGGTGGTGACGGCCCAGCCGACGACGAGGAAGATGGCGCCGACGATGAGCATGCCGAGGAGGATCACCGGGCGGCGCCCTCCCGGCGGGCGAGTTCGTTTTCCGCGGCGCGGACCATGACGTCGACGGGCGCGGGCAGGCCGGTCCAGAGTTCGAAGGCGAGCGCGCCCTGGTAGATGAGCATGGGGAGGCCGCCGAGGGTGCGCAGTCCCCGGGCCGCGGCCGCGCGGAGGAGCGGCGTCACGCGGGGGGCGTAGACGATATCGACGACGAGGAGGCCGGGGCCGGCGGAATCGAGCGGGCAGGGGAGGCCCTCAGGGTCGGGGCCGCCTTTCATGCCGACCGTGGTGCAGTTCACGAGGCAATCGTAGCCGGCGAGCGGCGGCAGGTCGGCGAGGGCCCGCGCTGGCGCGCCGAGGTCGCGGGCCAGTGCAGCGGCGCGCTCGGGCGTCCGGTTCCAGATGTCGACCGCGGCAGCGCGCGCTTCGAGCAGGGCCAGGGCGATTCCGCGGGCCGCGCCCCCGGCGCCGAGGAGGAGGAAGGCTCGGCCCCCGGGCTCGAAGAAGGCCTCCTGGCGGAGCGCGGCGACGAAGCCGGGGCCGTCGGTGTTGAAGCCGAAGAGGCGGCCGTCGCGGTTGACGATCGTGTTGACGGCGCCGGCCCGGGCCGCGAGCCCGCCGACCTCGTCGAGGAGCGGGATGACGTGCTCTTTGTGCGGCACGGTGACGTTCGCGCCGAGGACGTCCGGGGCGCGGAGGGCGGCAACGCGCGCCGGGAGGTCGGGCAGCGGCGTCTCCCAGCGCTCGTAGACGACGTCGAGGCCGGAGTGGGCGAAGGCCGCCTGCTGGAAGACCGGCGAGAGGCTGTGGCCGACGGGGTAGCCGATGATGCCGGCGCGGCGGGTCATGGCGCCCCGTAGAGCGCGATGTTGCGCTCGTGCTCGGCGAAGGTGACGGCGAAGACGTGGGAACCATCGCCCTTCTTCGCATCGGCGACGAAATAGTAGTAGTCGGTATCGGTCGGGTAGGCGACGGCTTCGATGGACGCGAGGCCGGGGCAGGCGATGGGGCCGGGCGGCAGGCCCGGGAAGAGGCGGGTGTTGTAGGGCGAGGGGTTCTCGAGGTCGACGATGGTGAGGTCTTTCTTCCACCAGCCGTAGCGCTGGACGGAGGCGGGGTCGAGGGCGACCGCGAACTGGACAGTCGGGTCGGCGCCGAGCCGGTCGCCGGCAGCGAGGCGGTTGTAGAAGACGCCGGCGATGAGGGGGCGCTCGGCCGGGAGAACGGCTTCGCGCTCGACGATGGAGGCGAGGGTGAGCGCCTGGTGGGGGTTGAGGCCGCGGGCGGCAGCGGCGGCGCGGAGCTCCGGGGTGAAGCGCTCGTCGAGCGTGCGAATCATGTAGGCGACGAGGTCATCCATCGTCGAGCCGACGGGCATGATGTAGGTATCCGGGAAGAGGTAGCCCTGCAGGTCGGCGCCGGGCGGGAGGTATTCGGCGAGGCCGGGCGGGAGCTTGGCGCGGGCGACCGCCGCGAGGAATTCGTCTCGGGGGCCGAAGCCGGCCTGCTCGGCGAGCACGGCCATCTCTTCGATGCGGAGGCCTTCGGGGAACGTGACCCGCAGGACCGGCACGGCTTCCTTCACGGTGAGGAGGTGGAGGACCGTGAGGGCGCTGGCGGGGCGCGGCAGGAGGTAGTCGCCGGCGCTGAGGCTGCCCTGGAGGCCGGTGAGGCGAGCGAGGAGTTCGAACTGCCGGCCGGAGCGGATGATGCCGAGCTCCTCGAGGCGGCGCCCGACCTCGCCGGCCGAAGAGCCGCGCTCGAGCGTAAAGGCGACAGGGCTCGCGTCGGCGGCAGGTGCGCTGGCCGACGCCGGCGCGGGGAGATTGCCGCGGACGGCCGCCGGGGTGCCGGCGACGAGCCACGCGGCCAGGAGGGTGACGAAGACGGCGAGGGCGAGGCCGGCGGCGGCGAACGGCGTGATGGGGCTGCGCATCAGGCGGCACCCCGGCGGGCATCGAGCTCGGCCTGGAGCAGCAGCGCGGCGGCCAGCGAATCGAGGGTGCCGTCGCGGCGGCGGGCGGCCGAGGGGGCCTGGCGGGAGGCCTGGGCGCTCGTCAGCCGCTCATCGGCGGTGCGGACGGGCACGGCGACGGCCTGGCGGAGGTCTGCGACGAACGCTTCGACGGCGCGCGCCTGGGGGCCGCGCTCGCCGGAGAGGGAGAGCGGGAGGCCGACGATGATTTCGCGGACGCCTTCGGCGGCGACGATGTCCGCGATGGCCCGGAGGGCCGCGGCGCGGTCGCGGCCGGGGATGGCCGGCCGGGGATGGGCGAGCATGCCGAGCTCATCGGAGACGGCGACGCCGATGCGGGCGTCGCCGGGGTCGAGCGCGAGGATCCGGGCGGGAGCGGCGGGGGGTGGTTCGTTCATTCGCGGGAGGGCGAGGCGGCGCCACCTGCCTCTGGGGGTGCGGCGAGCCGCACATCGAGGCGGAACCCGAAGCGGGGCAGGAAGGGCGCCCAGCCGGGGACGACGCGCACGTCAGCTTCTTCAATAGCATACCGCTCCCGGAGAATCGACTTCGCTTCGGAGGGGCGTTTGCCGCGGACGGCGTGCTCGACGGCGCCGGCGGTGACGCCCCGGGCGAATTCGGCGCTGATGCGGAGGCTGGCGGTGAACGCGTCGGCGTCGGGGGCGTACTGGCTCGCCCCGGTTTCGACGGCGCGGACCGTGCCCGGGAGGAAATCGCCTTCGTCGCCGCCGGGCACAAGGACGCGGCGGGCGAAGGCTTCGAGCACAGCCGAGGGAATGGCGAGGGCGGTGACGTCGACGGTCACATCGAGGAGCAGGACCGGCGAGGGGGTGCCGATGGGCGGGCGGGGCGTGCCGAGGGCCGTCTTCGCGGTTGCGGTGCGGAGGAAGACCGCGTCGTGGGGGCGGGCCGCCGCGAGGTCGGCGCGCACCTCGTCCGAGTCGGCGAGCGAGGCGGCGAGCTGGCGGATGGCGATGACGTCGGCCTCGGACGGCGAGGGACGGGGTTCGCTGGTGCCGCCGGCTGCCGGTTCGGGGTTGGTGACCCGGAGGAAGCGGTAGCGCTCGTCGAACCAGCCGGTGATGGTGTTCGCGGGGAGGTTGTGGCGCTCGCCGGGCTGGCGGGCGATGACGGTCGCGGTGGCCGTGCCGTTGCGGGGCACCGTGACATCGGCTTCGAGTTCGAAGTCGAGAAAGTCCGGGCCGCCGAGGAGGGCGGTGCCGGCAACGACGACGACGTCGGCCCCGGTGGGGTTGGTGATGACCACCGGGGCGCGGGCGTAGCCGACGCCGACGCGGACCGAGCCGGTCGCCGGGACGGCGAGGGTGTAGGAGCGGGTCGCGGAGACGGCGACCGCCGGCAGACGCCCCGCTTCGAGGTCGGGCGCAGCGAGGTCGCGGACGACCGTGACGGTGACGGTCTCGGCGAGCGTTTCGGAGGGCGGGTAGGCGACGACCGTGCCGGAGGGCGCCATGGTGAGGAGGAGGAAGAGCGCCGCGGCGGCGATGCCGGCGATGACAGCGACCTGCACGAAGCGGCCGATGGCCGGGGCGACGAAGGAGAGCGGCCCGAGCCGGACGACGTACTTCCCGCCGGCGTCCCAGCGGACCTGGTGGGGGCGGCGGGCGACGGGGATGCCGGCCTGGCGGGCGCGGTCGGCGAGAGCGCGGGAGCGGGTGGCGATGGCGATGACGCGGCCGGTTTCTTCGGCGTGGCGGAGGAGGCGGCGCATGCCGAGCTCGGTGGTGAGCTGGCGGTTGCCATCGGGGGCGTGGATGACGACGGCCCAGGACGGGGCGGTATCCAGGCGGCCGCAGATGGCGGCGATGTCCTCGGTGCGGTCGATGAGGACGACGGCGGCGAGGCTCTCGGCGGGGTCGGCTGGCGGGACGTCCGGCGGGGGTGGTGCGTTCGTCAGCGTGCGGCCTCCCTTCGGTGAACGGCGGACGGGCGGTTACCCGGAGAGCGCCTCCATTCCGAGCCGCTCGCCCTCGGCGAGGGCGGCATCGATGCGGGCCGGGTCTTTGGCGCCGGCCTGGGCGAGGTCGGGCCGGCCGCCGCCGCCGCCGCCGGCGGCCTGGGCGACGGCGCGGATGATGGTGCCGGCGTGGACGCCGCGGGCCACGAGGTCCGGCGTGGCGGCGGCGAGGAAGGCGGGCCGGCCCTCGAGGTCGGCGCCGAGGATGACGAGGGCGGACTTGAGCCGGCCGCGGACACGGTCGGCGATATCGCGGAGGACGTCCTGGCTGAGGGCATCGACGCGGGCGACGACGAGCCGGGCGTCGCCGACCGGCCGCGCTGAGGCGACGAGCCCTTCGGCAATGGCGGCGGCCTGGACGCGGGCGAGCTGTTCGGCCTGCTTGCGGAGGCGTTCGAGCTCGGACTGGAGGGCGTCGATGCGGTCTTCCAGCTCGGCGGGCGAAGTGTTGAGCCGGTCGGCGAGGCGGTAGAGGCGCTCCTGCTGCTCGAGGAGGTAGGCCTCGGCAGCGCGGCCGGTGACGGCTTCGATGCGGCGGGTGCCGGCGGCGACGGCACCTTCGCGGATGATGTGGATGAAGCCGATTTCGCCGGTGTGGTGGACGTGGGTGCCGCCGCAGAGTTCGGCGCTGAAGACGTGGCCGTCATCGCGGATTTCGACGACACGGACTTCGCTGCCGTACTTGTCGCCGAAGAAGGCGAGCGCGCCGGCTTCGATGGCCTGGCGGTAGCCGGTGGTGCGCCACTGGACTTCGAGGTCGTGGCGGACTTTTTCGTTGGCGAGCTGCTGGACCTCGGCGAGGGCTTCGCGGGGCGTCTGCTCGAGGTGGGTGAAGTCGAACCGGAGCCGCTCGGGGGAGACGAGCGAGCCCTGCTGGCGGACGTGGGTGCCGAGGATGGCGCGGAGGGCGGCGTGGAGGATGTGCGTTCCGGTGTGGTTCCGGGCGGCGCCGCGCCGCCAGTGGAGGTCGACCGAAGCGGCGGCGCGCTGGCTGGCACGAATCTCCCCTTCCGTAACCCGGCCGCGGTGGACGATGGCGCCGCCGGCGGCCTGGGTGTCTTCGACGAGGAAGACGCCGGTGGGGGTGACGATGTTCCCGCGGTCGCCGAGCTGGCCGCCGCCTTCGGGGTAGAACGGGGTGGTGGAGAGGACGAGTTCGCCCTCCTGGCCTTCGGTGAGGAGGTCGGCGAGGGCGCCGCCGCGGAGGATGGCGACGATGGCGGCATCGGCTTCGGTGTGGGTGTAGCCGACGAAACTGGAGTGGTCCTCGCCGAGCTGCTGGATGACGGGGGAGACTTCGCCTTTGAGGAAGGCGCCCTGCTGGCGGGCGCGCTGGCGCTGGGCTTCGAGCGCGGCCTGGAAGCCGGCATCGTCGACGGTGAAGCCTTCGGCGGCGGCGATTTCGCGCGTGAGTTCGACCGGGAGTCCGAACGTGTCGTAAAGCGTGAAGGCTTCGTCGCCGGGGATGACGGCGGCGCCGGCGGCGCGGAGGCGCTCGAGGAGGTCTTCGAGGCGGTGGGTGCCGGCTTCGAGCGTGCGGGTGAAGCGCTCTTCCTCGGCGGAGAGGGCGCGCCGGATGAACTGCCGGTTTTCGACGAGGTGGGGGTAGGCGCCGCCGAGCCGTCCGATTGCGGCCTCGGCGAGGCGGTGGGTAAACGGTTCGCGGACGCCGACTTTGCGGGCGAAGTAGATGGCGCGGCGGATGACGCGGCGGAGGACGTAGCCGCGGCCTTCGTTGCTGGGGACGACGCCGTCGCCGATGAGGAGGGTAGCGGCGCGGCAGTGCTCGGCCATGGCGCGGATGGCGTAGGCCTGCAGCTCGGAGGCAGCGCCGCCGAGGTAGTCGACGCCGACGACGGCCTGGGCCTCGGCGAGGATGGGGAGGAAGATGTCGGTTTCGAAGACGGAGCGTTTGCCCTGGAGCACCATAGCGACGCGCTCGAGGCCGCTGCCGGTGTCGATGTTCTGGGCGGGGAGGTTGGTGCGGCGCCCGTCGGGGTGCTGGTAGAGCTGCATGAAGACGAGGTTCCAGATTTCGAGGAACCGGTCGCTGTAGCCGACGCCGGCGGGGCGACCGTCGGGGCCGGTGTGGAGGCGCGCCTCGGCCGGGTCGCGGGAGGGGTCGAGGTCGTAGTAGATCTCGCTGTCGGGGCCGCAGGGGCCGCTGGCGCCGGGCGTGTCCTTTGGGAAGGAGAACCAGTAGTTCAGGTCTTCGTCGCGGCGATGGATGTGGTCGTCGGGGAGCCCGACGTCGCGCCAGTAGCCGTAGCTGTCGTCATCGTCGAGGTAGATGGTGGCGTGGAGGCGGGCCGGGTCGAGGCGGTAAACCTCCGTGAGCAGTTCCCACGCCCAGCGGATGGCTTCGCGCTTGAAGTAGTCGCCGAAGCTGAAGTTGCCGAGCATTTCGAAGGCGGTGAGGTGGGAGAGGTCGCCGACTTCTTCGATGTCGGTGGTGCGGAAGCAGCGCTGGACGGTGACGACGCGGGGCGCGGCCGGCGGCTCTTCGCCCATGAACTGGGGCTTGAACTGCTGCATGCCGGCGGAGGTGAACATCGAGGTCGGGTCGCCGATGGGGACGAGCGGCCACGGTGGAAGGAGGACGTGGCCGCGGTCGCGGAAGAAGGAAACGAAGGCGTCGCGGATTTCGTCGGACGTGCGCGGCGGGGTGCTCATACTCGTTGGAGGCATCCTAGGGGCGGGCGGCGCGCGGTGTCGAGAGCGCCTTGACAGGGCTTCCGGGGCGTTTCTAGGATGGAATGCGGACGGGATATCCGTCTGTTATGTGCGCTTCACCTGAACCTCCCAGTACCGATTGGCCCGGCCCGGCGCAACGCGCGGGGAACCAGAGCGGGGACGGCCGATGAGCGGGGTCGGCGTGGTCGTCCTCGCGGCGGGGCTGGGCACCCGGATGCGTTCCCGGCTCCCGAAAGTGCTCCACCCGGTCTGCGGCGCGCCGATGGCGTGGCACGTCATCGAGGCGGCGTGCGCGCTGGCACCTGCCCGGATCGTAGTCGTCACGGGCCACGAGGCGGAGCGGGTCGAGGCGGCGCTGGCGGCCGATGACGTTCGGTTCGTGCGGCAGGAGGTGCTGGACGGGACGGCGGGGGCGGTGCGGCGGTGCGAGGGCGCGCTCGCCGGCTGTGAGACGGTCGTCGTGCTGAACGGCGACGCGCCGCTCGCGCGGGCGGAGACGCTGCGGCAGCTCATCGCGGCAAGGGCCGGGCGGCCGCTGGCGTTCGCGGTCTGCCGGCTGGCGGAGCCGGGCCGCATGGGCCGGGTCGTGCGCGATGCGGACGGCGAAGCGGCGGCGGTCGTCGAAGCCGCCGAGTACGAGGGCCCGGACGGCCCCGCGGAGGTGAACGCCGGGCTGTACGCGTTCGATGCGGCGTGGCTGTGGGCGAAGCTGCCGCAGGTGCCCGTGGGCGCGAAGGGCGAGTACTACCTGACGCATCTCGTGGCGATGGCAGCGGCCGAGGGCCGGCCGGCGGCGACGGTGACCGTCGGCGAGGACGAGGCGCTCGGCGTGGACGACCGCGTGAAGCTGGCGCAGGCTGAGGCGCTGATGCGGCGGCGGATTCTCGAGCGGCACATGCTCGCGGGCGTGACCATCGAAGACCCGGCGACGACGTTCATCGGGGCGCTGGCGACGCTCGGGCAGGATGTGACGGTGCTGGCAGGGAGCCGCATCGAAGGCCGGAGCGAGGTCGCGGAGGAAGCGGTCATCGGTCCGAATACGACACTCCGCAATGCCAGGGTCGGCAGGGGTACACGCGTCGAGGCGTCGGTCGTCGAGGATTCGGCGGTTGGCGCGGGGTGCAGCGTCGGGCCGTTCGCCCACATCCGCGGCGGCGCGGTGGTCGGCGATGACTGCGAGGTGCACAACTACGCCGAGGTCAAGAACTCGCGCCTCGGGAACGGCGTGAAGATGCATCACTTCAGCTACCTCGGCGACGCCGACGTTGGCGAAGGGACGAACATCGGGGCAGGGACCATCACCTGCAACTACGACGGGGTGGCGAAGCACCGGACGGTCATCGGACGGGGGGTGTTCGTCGGGTCGGATACGATGCTGGTCGCGCCGGTGCGCCTCGGCGACGGGGCGTTCACGGCGACCGGGGCGGTGGTGACGCGGGATGTGCCGGCGGGCGGGAGCGTGCGCGGCGTGCCGGCGAAGCCGTTCGAACGGAAGGAGCGCAGGCCAGCCTCGCCCTGACCGGGGCGGAGGTTCGACGCATGGAACCCTCTCATGTGCTGGCAATCGTGGTCATCGCGGCGGGGTCGGCTGCCCTGGCGGCGATCGCGGCGGCGGAAGCGGCGCTCGAGCGGGCGAACGACGTGCGGATCCGGGCGCTGGCGGCCCGGGGCAACCGGCAGGCGCTGCGGATCGTGCCGAGCGTGGAGCAGCCGGGGCGCTACCTCGGGACGATCACGGCGGCGCGGGTGCTCACGGCGGCTCTCGTGATTTCGCTGTTCGCCTACCTCGGGGCGGAGCGGTACGGGGCGGCGCGCGGCGGCATCGGGTTCGGGATGGCCGGCGGCGTCCTGATCGCGATGGTGCAGATGGCGGTCGGCATGGTGGTCGCGCGGGCCCCGGAGTACGCGGCGCTCAAGCTCTCGGGGGTGGCGGTGGCGACGCGGCGGGCGTTCGCCGTGCCGGCGTTCGTGCTCGGGCTCCCGGCGGCGCTGGCGGCGCGCTCGATCCGGTGGGTGACGCCGGAGCCGGAGACGGACATCCTCGCGCTCGTCGAGAAAGAGGAAGCGGAAGGCGGCGTGGAGGAGCAGGAGCGGCGCATGATCCGCGGGGTCATCGCGCTCGAGGACAAGACGGCGCGCGAAATCATGGTGCCGCGCATCGACGTCGCCGCGGCGGACATCAGCGCGACGGTGGGCGACGTGGCGGCGATCGTCACGGAGCGGGGCGTGAGCCGGGTGCCGGTCTACCGCGAGAACATCGACGACATCGTCGGCATCGTCTACGCGAAGGACCTGCTGCGGGCGGTGGCGAACGGCGGCCGCGACCGGCCCATCGCCGAGCTGGTGCGCGAGGCGTACTTCATCCCGGAATCGAAACGGCTGGACGAGCTGCTGACGGAGATGCAGGCGCGGCGGACGCACATGGCGATCGTGGTCGACGAGTACGGCGGCACGGCGGGCATCGTGACCATCGAGGACCTGCTGGAGGAGATCGTCGGGGAGATCGAAGACGAGTACGACGTCGCGCGGCCGTCGATCGAGGTGATTTCGCCGGACGAGGTGGTGCTGGACGCGGGCACGAGCACCGACGCGCTGAAGGAGCTGTTCGGGCTCGACGTCGAGTCGGAAGACTTCGACACGATCGGCGGGTTCCTGATCCATCACCTCGGCCGGCTGCCGGCGGTCGGCGACGAGGTCGAGGTGGATGGCCTGACGCTGCGCGTGCTGAGCATGTCCGGCCGGCGGGTGCGGCGGCTGCGGATTACGCGGCAGCGGACGGGCGAGCGGGAGGAAGTTGCGGCCCACTGAGGGCAGCCTGCTAGGATGCGCGGGTCATGAGCGACGGCGACGAGCTGCCGTACTGGCTGGCGCTGCGCAGGGCGGGCCTGGGCTCGACGAGCTTCGCGCTGCTGCTGGCGAAGTTCGGCTCCATCGAGGAAGCGTGGCGGGCGGCGCCGGGCGACTGGCGCGCCGCGGGGGTCGAAGAGGCGTACGCGCGGAGCCTCGCGCGGGTGCGGGCCAGCTTCGACGCGGAGAAGGAGCTCGCCTCGCTCGAGCGGGCCGGGGCGCGCGCGCTGACCTGGCGCGACGCGGCGTACCCGGAACGGCTGCGGCAGATTCCGCAGAGCCCGCCGGTGCTGGTGGTGCGGGGCGCGGCCGGGCCGGAGTTCGACCAGGCGGTCGCGGTGGTCGGGACGCGGTCGGTCACGCCGTACGGGCGGCAGGCGACGGAAGCGTTCTGCACGGCGCTGGCAGAGCTGGGCGTGGCGATCATCAGCGGGCTGGCGCGGGGCGTGGACGCCATCGCCCACCGGACGGCGGTGGAGCGGGGCGCGCCGACGGCGGCGGTGCTGGCGGGCGGCATCGACCAGGTGTACCCGCGGGAGAACGCCGGCCTGGCGGAGCGCATCGCGGAGGTCGGGTGCCTCGTGAGCGAGTACCCGCTCGGGACGCCCGCGCGGCGGGACTACTTTCCGCGGCGGAACCGGATTCTTTCGGGGCTGGCGCGGGCGGTGCTGGTGGTGGAGGCGGGAGAGGGGAGCGGCGCGCTCCACACGGCGAACTGGGCGTTCGAACAGGGGCGGGACGTCTTCGCGGTGCCGGGGAGCATCTTTTCGCCGCAGAGCGCGGGGACGAACCAGCTCATCCGGGAGAACACGGCGAAGCTGGTCGCGACGCCGGAGCAGCTCTGCGAAGAGCTGAACCTGCTGGGGAGCGGGGCGCAGCTGCCGCTGCCGGGGGCGCGCGCATCGGTCCCGGCGGGCACCGCAGCCGCGGCGCCCGCGGCTGCCGGGGACGACCCGATTCTGCAGCTGCTGGCGGGCGGGCCGCGGCACATCGACGACGTCGTGCGGGCGCTGGGGAAGCCGGCGGCGGAGGTCGCGGGGGCGCTGAGCGTGCTCGAAATCGACGGGCTGGTGCGACAGACGGGGCCGATGACCTACGGAATCGCCTGAGCGCGCCGAACTGGCGAGCAGAAAGACCGCGGGAAGCCCCTGCTGGACAGAGGGCGGAAGCGCTCTCTACCTTGGAAAGTCCCGGCAGCCGGGGATTCGAGGGGAACAGCGAGAGGATCGTGGCGACAGCAACAGCAACGCGGAAGCGACAGCGGAAGGACGGCGAGGCGGCGGTCCCTGCGCCGGAAGCGGGCACGCGGGCCCCGGCGAAGGGCAGCCGGAAGGGGCCGCGGTACCTCGTGGTGGTGGAATCGCCGACCAAGGCGCGCACGCTCCAGGGCATCCTCGGCAGCGACTACGAGGTGATGGCCTCGCTCGGGCACGTCCGCGACCTGCCGACCTACGGCTACGGCGTCGAGAACGTCGAGCAGCTCGATTTCCGCCCGAAGTACGTCGTGGTGAAGGACCGCTCGAGCCGGGTCGACAAGGCGGAGGTCATCAAGGAGATCGCGGAGGCGGCGAAGAAGGCGGAGCGGGTCTTCCTGAGCACGGACCCCGACCGCGAGGGCGAGGCGATCGCGTGGCACATCAAGGAGGCGGCGGGCATCCCGGATGAGAAGGTGACCCGCGTGGTGTTCCACGAGATCACGCGGCCCGCGATCGAAGCAGCGTTCGCGGAAGCGACGGGGCAGGCGCCGAAGGCGGACGACGGTCACGGCCGCCGGGAGCCGGGCAAGCTGGACATGCACCTCGTCGATGCGCAGCAGGCGCGGCGCGTGCTCGACCGGCTGATCGGCTACCCGCTGACGTGGTTCGTGCAGAAGAAGGTGAGCCGGGGGGCGAGCGCCGGCCGGGTGCAGAGCGTGGCGCTCGGGCTGATCGTGAAGCGGGAGCGCGAGATCCAGTCGTTCGTGCCGGTGGAGTACTGGACGGTGGAGGCGCAGCTCGCGAAAGAGGGGCGGCCGTTCGCGGCGGGGCTCGTGAGCTTCGACGGGATGAAGAAGGGCGCAAAGATGCGGCCGGAGTTCGGCCCGGCAGGCCCGGCGATCCCGGATGAGGCGACGGCGAACCGGCTGCTCGAGGGATACCGGCGGGCGCGGTTCGCGGTGACCGCCGTGAAGCCGGGGCAGCGGAAGGTGTCGCCGGCGCCGCCGTTCACGACGAGCACGTTCCAGCAGGCGGCGGTCAACCGCCTTGGGATGTCGACCGCGCGGGCGATGGCCGTCGCGCAGGAGCTGTACGAGGGCGTCAACGGGATGCCCGGCCTGATCACCTACATGCGCACGGACTCGGTCGCGGTCTCGCCGGTGGCGCAGCAGCAGGCGCGCACGTTCATCCGGGAGACCTGGGGCGAGGCGTTCGTGCCCGAGAAGCCGCGGGTCTACCGGACGCGGGCGCGTGGCGCGCAGGAGGCGCACGAGGCGATCCGGCCGACGAACCCGGCGCTGGCGCCGGAGCAGCTGCGGCGGGCGCTCAGCTCGGAACAGCTGAAGGTGTACCAGTTGATCTGGCAGCGGTTCCTCGCCAGCCAGATGACGGATGCGGTCTACCGGACGATGACGGTCGACATCGAGGCGACGGCGGAGGGCGCGCCGGCCGGGACGTTCCGGGCGAACGCGAGCACCCTGGTGTTCGAAGGCCACCTGAAGGCGTACGGCGCCGAGGCGGCCGAGACCGACGAGGACGGCGAGCAGGTGGTCGATGCGCTGCCCGAGCTGGCGGCGGGCGACGTGCTGGAGCGGCGAGCCGTGGAGGCGAAGCGGCACGAGACGCAGCCGCCGCCGCGGTACACCGAGGCGTCGCTGGTGAAGGCGCTGGAGGAGCTGGGCATCGGCCGGCCGAGCACCTACGCGAGCATCGTGCAGACGGTGCTGAAGCGGGAGTACGTGCGGAAGGAAGGGCGGCAGCTCGTGCCGCAGGAGCTCGGGTTCATCGTGCACGACCTGCTCGAGCAGCACATGAAGAAGTACGTGGACGTGCCGTTCACGGGCGAGATGGAGGAAGAGCTCGACGAGGTCGCTTCGGGCGAGCGGGACTGGATGGAGGTGCTGCGGGAATTCTGGCCGGAGTTCAAGGCCGAACTCGACCGGGCCGAGGCCTCGGCGGAGAAGGAGCAGCAGCCGACGGACATCCCCTGCGAGGGGTGCGGGCAGGCGAACCTCGTCATCAAGTGGGGACGGAACGGGAAGTTCTTCGGCTGCCCGCGCTACCCGGAGTGCACGTTCACGCTGCCGATGGGCCCGGACGGGCAGCCGGTGCGGGCGGGCGAGCCGGTGGCCATCCCGTACCGCTGCCCGAAGGACGGCGGCCGGCTGCTGAAGAAGTCGGGGCGGTTCGGCGAGTACGTCGAGTGCGAGAACCGGGCGGCCGGGACGTGCGATTTCCGCGGCGGGGTGCCCGTCGGCGTGCCCTGCCCGGAGGAGCCGGAGACGGGGCAGCTGGTGGAGAAGAGCTCGCGCCGGGGGACGTTCTACGCCTGCTGGAACTATCCGAACTGCAGCTACACGACGAACAGCCTCGAGCCGGGGAAGATGACACCGCCGCGCCCGCCGGAGGTCCGGGAGGAGGCGAACCGAAAGCTCCTCGAGCGGAGCGCGCGCGGCAAGGCGGCCTTCGCGAAGCGGCGGGCGAACGCCGCGGCGCGGAAGGCGAGCTGAAGCCGGGCCGAACCGGCGCGGCGGCCGGCGGGAGCTTGCGTACGGCGTCTTGACGGAGCAGGATGCCGTTATGCCAAGCATCGCGCCCCACAAGACGGCCGAGGCGTTCCTCGAGGCGTACCTCCGGGAGCTGGGGACGGTCGCAGGCCGGTCGCCGCACACGATTCGGAACTACCGGAACGACATCGGGGCGTTCCTGCGCTGGTGCCGGGAGCGGGAGCTGGAGCCGCTGGCGGTCTCGCGGCAGACCTTTCGGGAGTACCTCGGGGAGCTGAAGGCCGGCGGGATGGCGCCGGCTTCGCTGACGCGGCGGACGAGCACGGTGCACGGCTTCTACCGGTACCTGCAGCGGGAGGGCGCCACCGAGAGGGACCTGCTCAACGGGACGGCGATGCCGAAGCGGCCGCGGCGGCTGCCGAAGGTGCTCGACCCGGCGACGCTGGCGCGGCTGCTGGAGACGCCCGACCCGTCCACGCCGCAGGGGCTGCGCGACCGCGCGCTGATGGAGCTGCTCTACGGCGGCGGGCTGCGGATTTCGGAGCTGGTCAGCCTCGACCTCGGGCAGGTGAACCTCGCGGAGGGTGCCGCCATCGTGCACGGCAAGGGTTCGAAAGAGCGGCTGGTGCTCTTCGGCGAGCCGGCGATGCAGGCGCTCGAGCGGTACCTCGCGGAGGGCCGGCCGCTGCTAGCGGCGGCAGCGAAGGGCGGCCGGGCCGCGCCGGCGCTGTTCCTCAACCGGTTCGGGGGCCGGCTGACGGCGCGGTCGGTGCAGGAGCTGGTGCGGAAGCACGCAGTCGCCGCGGGTATCCCGGCGGAGGTGCACCCGCACCTGCTGCGGCACTCGTTCGCGACCCACCTGCTCGACGGCGGCGCGGACCTGCGCATCGTGCAGGAGCTGCTCGGGCATTCGTCGCCGGCGACGACGCAGATTTACACGCACGTGAGCCGGCAGATGCAGGCGCAGCTGACGCGGCAGGCGTGGGAGCGGCTGGCCGAGGAGACGCTGGAATCGGGGCGCGCCCGGCGCCGGCGCGCGGCGGCCGAGGGGTGACAGGGCGGGGCCGGCATCGGACAATCGGCTGACGATGCAGATTCTGCTGGCGCACGGGCCGAACCTGAACCTGCTCGGCGAACGGAAACCGGAAATCTACGGCACGACCACTCTGCTCGATATCGAAGCGGACGTCGCGGCGGCGGCGAACGCCCGGGGCGCCGCGGTGCTCTGCTACCAGACGAACCACGAGGGCGCGCTCATCGACGCGCTGCACCACTACCGGCGGGTGGTCGACGGGGTCATCCTGAACGCCGGCGCGTGGACGCACACGTCGGTGGCGCTGCGGGACGCCATCGAGGCGGTCCAGCTGCCGGTCGTGGAGGTGCACCTTTCGAACACCCACCGGCGGGAGGGGTTCCGGCACCGGTCGCTCATCGCCGGCGTCTGCATCGGCCAGGTGACAGGGCTGGGCCGGGACGGGTACACCGCGGCGGCGAACCTGCTGCTCGATTACCTGGAGGCGCGCCGGTGAGCGCGCGGCTGGCGCGGCTGCGGGCGCTGCTGGAACGCGAGGGCCTGGACGGCCTGCTCATCGCGGCGCCCGGGGAGGAGGGGCCGGGCTGGGCGTCGCGCGCCTACCTGAGCGGCTTTACGGGCTCCGCGGGGGTGCTGCTCGTCACGCGCGACGCCGCCGTGCTCGCGGTCGACTCGCGCTACTGGGAGCAGGCTGACGTCGAGACGGCCGGGCGGGGGGTGGCGGTGCTGCGCGCGCAGGGCCCGCGGAGCGGCTGGCTGCGGGAGCTGGTGGGGAACGCCGGCGCGGCGGGGAAGCGCATCGGCGTTGCGCCGCGCGACCTGACCTACGCGGGCTTCCTCGCACTTGAGGCCGCCGTCGCGGAAATGCCGGCGGGCGACCGCCCGGAGCTGGTGCCGGCGGCGGGGCTCGTCGAAGAGCTGCGGCGGGTGAAGGACGCGGAGGAGCTGGCGCTGCTGGAGGAGGCGATCCGCATCAGCGACCGGGCGTTCGAGCGGCTGGCGCGCGAGCTCGCGCCGGGGATGACCGAGCTGGAGGCCGCGGACCGGTTCGAACGGTACGTCCGGGAGGAAGGCGGGAGCGGCGTCTCGTTCCCGAGCATCGTGGCGGGCGGGCCGTGGAGCGCGCTGCCGCACGCGCAGCCGCGGGCGGAGGGCTTCGCGCCCGGGGCGCCGATCGTCATCGACGTCGGGGCGCGGTTCCGCGGCTACTGCTCGGACCTGACCCGGACGGTGGTGCTGGGAGAGCCGGGCGCGCGGTTCCGGGAGGTATACGAGGTGGTGCGGGCGGCGCAGCTCGCAGCCATCGAAGGCGTCGAGCCGGGGATGCGGGCTTCCGACGCGCACGAACTGGCGCACGCGGTCATTCGCGCCGCGGGCTACGGCGAGGCGTTCGGGCACGGGCTCGGCCACGGCGTCGGGCTGGAGATTCATGAAGACCCGTATCTCGGGCCGTCATCGGACCATGTTCTCGAAGCGGGAATGGTGTTTACCATTGAACCCGGCATCTACCTGCCCGGCTGGGGCGGGGTGCGCATCGAAGACATCGTCGTGCTCGAGGATGGCAAGGCGCGCGTCCTGAGCCACGCACCGAAACTGACCTTGGAGGGGAGTGACGCATGATTTCGACGGGTGAGCTGAAGAAGGGCGCGACCATCGAGCTCGACGGGAAGCTGTACTCGATTCTCGACTACGCGCACATCAAGATGGGGCGCGGTTCGGCGCAGGTGCGCATCAAGTTCCGCGACGTGCGGAGCGGCGCGATCATCGAGCAGACGTTCCAGGCGGGGACGAAGTTCCAGCGGGCGCGCGTCGAGCGCCGCGAGATGCAGTACCTGTACAACGACGGCGAGTTCTACTACTTCATGAACACGGAGACCTTCGAGCAAATCCCCGTGAGCGCCGACAAGGTGGGGGATGCGGCGAAGTACCTGAAGGAGAACGACACCTGCGAGGTGGTGCTGTACGGCGACGAAGTGATCGGCGTGGAGCTGCCGATCACCGTCGAGCTGGTGGTCACGGATACGGAGCCCGGCTTCAAGGGCGACACGGCGACGGGCGGCACGAAGCCGGCGACGCTGGAGACGGGGCTCGTGGTGCAGGTGCCGCTCTTCGTGGAACCGGGGACGAAGATCCGGGTGAACACGGAAACGGGCCAGTACATCGAGCGCGTGCAGTAGGCGGCCGGATGCGTCTCGCCAGTCGGGCGGCGAGGCCGTAGCCTAACCCGGCGATGGCTGCGAACGACCACGTCCTGCCGGTTTCGGCACTCGTCGCGTTCCTCCGCGAGTACCTCGAGGCGAACGAGTTCCTCTCCGACGTGTGGGTCACAGGCGAGGTGTCGAACTCGTCGCGGAGCACGGCGGGGCACCGGTACTTCACCCTGCGCGATGCGAAGGCCGCGATCCGGTGCGTGATGTGGCGCGACCGGATGCCGCCGGGCTTCGTCCTGAAGGACGGCGAGCGGGTGATCGTGCACGGGCGCATCTCGGTGTACCTGCAGCGAGGCGAGCTGGAGCTGGTCTGCGATTTCGCGCGGCCGGAAGGGGTCGGCGTGCTGGCGGCGAAGCTCGAGGAGCTGCGGCTCCGGCTGGAAGCAGAGGGGCTGTTCGACCCGGCGCGGAAGCGGCCGCTGCCGCGGTTCCCGCTGCGCATCGGGCTGGTGACCTCGCCCGGGGGCGCGGCGCTCCACGACGTGCAGTTCGTGCTCCGGAAGCGGTGGCCGGTGGCGACGCTGGTGTTCGCGCCGGCGCAGGTGCAGGGCGAGCAGGCGCCTGGGCAGGTGGTCGCGGCGCTGCGGCGGCTGGCGCAGGAGCCTGACCTCGACCTCATCCTCGTGACTCGCGGGGGCGGCGCGGCCGAAGACCTGCACGCATTCAACGACGAGCGGGTGGCGCGGGCGATTTACGCCTCGCCGCACCCGGTCGTGACGGGCGTGGGGCACGAGACGGACGTGACGATCGCGGACCTCGTGGCGGACCTGCGGGCCGCGACGCCGAGCGCAGCGGCCGAGCGGGCGACGCCGGACATCGCGGCGGTCGAACGAAGCCTCGGGATGCTGGACCGGGCGATGGCATCGTCGGTGCGGCACGTCATCGCGGGGCTGGCAGCGGATACGGAGGCCGCGGCGGGCCGGCTGCGGCGCGGCGCACCGCGGGTCGGCGAGCTCCGGGCGGCGGTAGCGGAGCTGGCGCGGGACATGGAAGAAGCGGCAGAAGGGCGGGCAGCCCGGGAGCGCGCGCGGTTCGAAACGCTGGCCGCGCGATTCGCGGCGCTCGACCCGATGGCCACGCTGCGGCGGGGGTTCGCCATCGTGCAGCGCGAAGGCGGGCGCCAGCCGGTGATTTCGAGCGTCCGCGGCGTGAAGGCCGGCGACCGCCTGCGGGTCGCGGTTTCGGACGGGGCATTCTGGACGGAGGTGCGCTGATGCCGAGCGAGGGGAGCGAACGGTTCGAGGCGCTGTACGCGCAGCTGGAGGAGCATGCGCGGCGGCTGGAGCAGGGCAACCTGCCGCTGGAAGAGTCGCTGAAGCTGTACGAGGAGGGCGCGGCGCTCGTCGACCGGCTGCGGGCGATCCTCGAAGGGGCAGAGTTGAAGCTGCAGACGATCCAGCAGCGGCTCGAGCGGGAGACGGCGGAGCTGCAGGAGATCGAGGAGGAGTACGACGAGGCGGAGTTCGATGCCGGGGAGTAGCCGGCTGCGCATCGCCTGGCTCACGACGGGGCGGGGACCGGGCTCCTACGGCGCGCTCGAGCACCTGTTCGGGGCGATCGATCGCGGGCTGCCGGTGGAGGTTGCGGTGGTGTTCGTGAACCGCGAGCGGGGCGAGGCGGAGCCGACCGACCGGCTGATCGCGATGGCGGAAGCGCGAGGCGCGCCCGTCGAGCTGCTCTCGTCGGTGGCCTTCCGGAAGGCGCGGGGCGGAAAGGTGGGGCGGCCGGGGGAGCCGCTGCAGCCGTGGCGGTACGAGTTCGACGCGGAGGTCGCGAGGCGGCTGGGGCGGTACGGGTTCGACCTCGGCCTGATGTTCGGCTACATGCTCATCGCCACGGAGGCGCTGTACGGGCGGTACACGTTCCTGAACGACCACCCGGCGCTGCCCGACGGGCCGGTGGGCACCTACCAGGAGGTCATCGCCGCGTTGATTCGCGCCGGCGCACGGGAATCGGGCTGCATGATGAACGTGGTGACGGGGGACGTGGACCGCGGCCCGGCGGTGAGCTTCTGCCGGTACGGCATCCGGGACGCCGCGAACGAGGCGCTCTGGGCGGCGCTGCCGTCAGCGGAGGCGGCGGCGATGGACCTCGAGGCGATCATGGCGACGCCCCTGTATGCGGACATCCGGGCGCGGGGAGTGGCGCGGGAGCGGCCGTTCCTCGTCGAGACGCTGCGGGCGGTGGCCGAAGGGCGGCTGGCGGTGCCGCCGCCGGCGCCGCTGGACCTCACGGAGGCCGTCGAGGCGGCGCTCGCAGCAGCCGGGCCGGCCGTATACTGAGCGCCATGACGCCGCCGCTGCCTGCCTGCCCCGATTGCACCGCCGCCTACGAACCGACCGACAACTACTGCCGCCAGTGCGGGATGTACCTCGCCGCGCTGCGGGAGGTGGCCGTCGCGCCCGCTGCGCCGCAGACGCCGCAGCGGTACGAGCGGGAGCGCGCCGCGCTGCCCGCGCCGGTGAAGAAGGCGGTGACGGCGGTCGCCATCGGGACGGCGCTGCAGGTCGGGATGAGCCTGACCGGGAAGTACCTCGCGCGTCAGGCGGCGAAGGGCGCGGTGAGCGCCGTCCGGCCGAAGGCGAAGCGGCCGCGCCCGAATGCGCGCCAGCAGGCGGCGAACGAGGCTGCGCCGGCGGCTATCGACGACCCGTACGCCGACGCGGCAGCGGTCAGCGAGACGGTGGTCATCCGGCGGGTGTGGATTCGGCGGCCGTAGCGAGGGTCAGGCGAGGAGGGCGCGGAGCTCTGCGGCGGCTTCGCGGACGCGCCGCGGGGCCGTGCCGCCGGGGATGTCGCGCGCGGCGAGGGCTGACTCGACCGTAATCGCGAGAACGTCGGGCTCGAAGAGCGGGCTGGCGGCGCGGTAGACCTCGAAGGGGAGTTCGTTGAGTTCGCAGCGGCGCGATTCCGCTTCGCGGACGAGCCCGCCGACGACGGCGTGCGCCTGCCGGAAGGGCATCCCCTTCTTCACGAGGTAATCGGCGATGTCGGTGGCGAGGGCGTAGCCCTGGCCGGCGGCCTCGCGCATCCGGGGGAGGTCGAATTCGAGTGCCGGGAGCATCGCGGCGAAAATTTGCAGGGTCGGGATGAGCGTGCGGCCGGCGGCGAGGTAGTAGCTCTTGTCCTCCTGGAGGTCGCGGTCGTAGGCGAGGGGGAGGCCCTTCAGGGTGACGAGGATGCCGGTCAGTTCGGCGACGAGGCGGCCGGCGCGGCCGCGGGCGAGCTCGGCGACGTCGGCGTTCTTCTTCTGCGGCATGATGCTCGAGCCGGTCGCGAAGGCATCCGGCAGCCGGACGAAGGCGTATTCGGCGCTGGCCCAGAGGATGATCTCCTCGGCGAGGCGCGAGATGTGAACCTGCGTCATGGCGGCGGCGAAGCAGAACTCGGCGACGAAGTCGCGGTCGGAGGTGGCGTCGATGGAGTTGCGGGAGACGGCGTCGAAGCCGAGTTCGCGGGCGACCATCTCGCGGTCGAGCGGGTAGGGCGAGCCGGCAAGCGCGCCGGAGCCGAGCGGCATGACGTTGGTGCGGCGGCGGCAGTCGCGGAAGCGGTCGCGGTCGCGGAGGAGCATTTCGCCGTAGGCGAGGAGGTGGTGGCCGAGGGTGATGGGCTGGGCGCGCTGGACGTGGGTGTAGCCGGGCATCGGGTCGGCGGCGTGCCGCTCGGCGAGGTCGCAGATGACGGCGATGAGCTCGCGGAGCGCGGCAGCGGCGTCATCGCAGAGGGCGCGGACGGCCATGCGGTTGACGAGGGCGACCTGGTCGTTGCGGGAGCGGGCCGTGTGGAGACGGCCAGCGGGCTCGCCGATGCGCTCGCGGAGCAGGACTTCGATGTGGGTGTGGATGTCTTCGAGCTCGGGGCGCCAGGCGACCTCGCCGCGGCGGAACTGTTCGCGGACGGCCTCGAGGCCGGCGATGATCGCGTCCGCGTCGGCTGCGGGAATGATGCCCTGGCGGCCGAGCATGCGCGCGTGGGCGATCGAGCCGGCGATGTCGAACTCCCAGAGGTCGCGGTCCATGCCGGCGGTGTACTGGAGGGTGAGGTCGGCGACGGCGCCTTCGAAGCGGCCGCCCCACGTGCGGCCATCAGCGGACACGGGCAGCCTCCGCGAGGAGCGACCAGTCGAGCAGCTCGCTGACGCGGTCGAAGGTGAAGTCGGGCACGACGCCGTCTGCGTCGGGGCGTGAGCGCTTCCAGGCCGCGGGCATGCCGAGCCGCTGCGCGCCGGCGATGTCTTCGGCGAGGGAGTTGCCGACCATCGCTGCCTCCGCGGGCTGGAGGCCGAGCGTTTCGAGCGCGGCTTCGAAGAGGCGCGGGTGGGGCTTGAGGTAGCCGACTTCGACGGAGACGGCGATGACATCCCAGTCGATATCGAGGCCCGCTTCGCGGAGGTCGGCGCGGAAGCGGTCGCCGCCGAACGCGCGGTTGGTGACGATGCCGAGGCGGAAGCCGCGGGCGCGGAGGGCCTCGAGGGTGGGACGGGCGTCGGGGTAGGCGGCTTTGCCGCCCTCGGCGCCGGAGACGTAGATCGCTTCGAGGAAGGCGGCAGCGAGGCCGCGGTCGAGGCGGACGCCGAGGGCCGCGGCGGCTTCGGCTGCGATGGCGGGGTAGTCGGGTTCGACGAGGTCGCCGGCGCGGGCGGCGCGCATGGCGCCGTCCATCGCGTCCCAGCAGGCGCGGGCGAGCCGGTCGGGGTCGCCGCCCTCGATGCCGTTGGCGGCGAGGAAGGCAGCGGCCCGCTCGGCGGCGCGCCGGCGGAATTCCGCCGGGGGCGGCGCTTCGGCGGCGTGCCAGAGGGTATCGCCGACATCGAAGAGGACCGCGCGGACGGGCATGGCTCGGGGTGACCTCGCGGCGGCGGAAGCCGTCGTCACGATGATCGCAGAGGACGGGGCAACGGGACACCGGGCAATTCTTCAGCCGTTTACCGGCGTACGGAAGGGCGCGCTTAGAATGGGGGGATGCGAATTCGGGCTGCGCGGACGTTCATCGTCGAACCGAACCTCCCCGGGCCGCTGGAGCCCCTGCGGAAGCTCTCGCGGAACCTGTACTGGACCTGGAACACGGATGCCGCGGCGCTCTTCGAGCGAATCGACCGGGAGCTCTGGCGGGAAACGGACCACAACCCGGTGCGGCTGCTGCAGCTGGTGCGGCAGGAGCGGCTGCACGAGCTGGCGGAGGACGAGGGGTTCCTCGAACACCAGCGGCGGGTGGCCGCGGCGCTGGAGGCGTACCTCGGACGGGCGCCGCTGCTCGAGGTGGAGGGGCTGGAGCCGGGGGACGTCATCGCCTACTTCTCGCTGGAGTTCGCGCTGGCGGAGTGCCTGCCCAACTACTCGGGCGGGCTGGGCGTGCTCGCGGGCGACCATCTGAAATCGGCGAGCGACCTCGGGCTGCCGCTGGTGGGCGTGGGGCTGTTCTACCACCAGGGATACTTCCGGCAGGAGATTTCACCGGACGGCTGGCAGCAGGAGGTGTACCTCGACCTCGACCCGGCGGCGCTGCCGATGGCGCACGTCGTGGATGCGAGCGGGCGGCCGGTGGAGGTCGCGGTGCCGTTCGACGGCCGGGAGGTGTGGGCGCAGGCGTGGCGGATCGACGTCGGGAAGACGCCGCTCTACGTGCTGACGACGAACATCGAGCGGAACCCGCCGGCGGACCGGGAGATTACGGCCCGGCTGTACGGCGGCGACAACGAGATGCGCATCCAGCAGGAGATGGTGCTGGGGATCGGCGGCGTGCGGCTGCTGCAGGCGCTCGGCATCGAGCCGGCGGTTTGCCACATGAACGAAGGGCACTCGGCGCTGCTGGGCATCGAGCGGATCCGGGCGGCGATGGAGCGGTTCGGGGCATCGTTCGCCGAGGCGCGGCTGCCGGTCACGGGGGCGACGGTGTTCACGACGCACACGGCGGTGGCGGCGGGAATCGACCTCTTCCCGCCGGACCTGCTGCGGCGGTACCTCGGGCATTACTGGGCTCGGCTGGGGCTCGATGACCGCGCGTTCCTCGACCTCGGGCGGACGCGGCCGGGGGACGACGGCGAGCCGTTTTCGATGGCGGTGCTGGGGCTGAATTTGAGCGGCTACCGGAACGGGGTATCGCAGCTGCACCGGGGGGTGTCGCGGCGGCTGTGGGAGTCGGCGTGGCCCAACCTGCCGCACGATTCGATCCCCATCGACGCGATCACGAACGGGGTCCACCTGCCGACGTGGGTCTCGCACGAGATGGGGGAACTGTTCGACCGGTACGTGGGGCCGGCATGGCGGGACGACCCCGCGAGCGCGAACTGGGCCGCCGTCTACGACATCCCGGACGAGGAGCTGTGGCGGGTGCACGAGCGGCAGCGGCAGCAGCTGGTGCTCCGGGCGCGGCAGCAGTACACCGAGGACATGCTGCGGCGGGGGCTGCCGGCAAACGAACCGGGGGGCGGCCCGGTGCTGGACCCGGAGGTGCTGACGATCGGATTCGCGCGGCGGTTCGCCGGGTACAAGCGGGCGACGCTGCTGTTCCGCGACCTCGAGCGGCTGGCGCGCATCCTCGATGACTTCGAACGGCCGGTGCAGGTGCTGTTCGCGGGGAAGGCGCACCCGCGGGACGACGGCGCGAAGGCGCTCATCCGCGAGGTGGTGCAGGTGAGCCGGTCGCCGGAGTTCCGGGGCCGGCTGGTGCTACTGGAGCGGTACGACGTGGAGCTGGGGCGGCTGCTGGTGGCGGGCTCGGATGCGTGGCTGAACACGCCACTGCGGCCGCTGGAGGCGAGCGGCACGAGCGGGATGAAGGCGTGCGCCAACGGGGTGCTGCACCTGAGCGTGCTCGACGGCTGGTGGTGGGAGGCGTACCGGCCGGGGACGGGCTGGGCGATCGGCCGGAACCGGGTGGACGACGACCCGGAGGCGCAGGACGCCTTCGACGCCGAATCGCTGTACGGGCTGCTCGAGGGCGAGGTCGCGCCGCTCTTCTACGAGCGGGACGGGCAGGGCATCCCGCGGGAGTGGGTGCGGCGGATGAAGGAGACGATCGTCACGTACGCGGCGCAGTTCAGCACGAGCCGGATGGTTTCGGACTATGCACGGCGGGCCTACGGGCCGGCCGCGTCGGCGTGGCATGCGCTGCGGGCCGAGAACCTCGGGCGGGCGCGGGAGCTGGCGGCGTGGCTGGAACGGGTGCGGGCTGGCTGGGACGCGGTGAAGGTGTACGCGGTCGAAGACGACGGGAGCGAGCTGCGGCCGGCGGATGCGCCGGTGACGGTCCGGGTCCAGCTCTACCCGGGTCCGCTGCAGCCGGAGGATCTGCGGGTCGATATCGTGTACGGGCAGACGGATGCGCGGCGGGAGCTGCGCATCGAGGCCGAGGCACCGCTGCAGTTCGCCGGGCAGCAGGAGGACCGGCTGTGCCGGTACGAAGGGAGCTTCCGGCCGGGTTCCGGCGGCCGCGTCGGGTTCGCCGTGCGGGTGATGCCGCAGCACCCGCATCTGCCGGGCGTCATCTGCACGGGGCTCGCGCACTGGGCCTAGCGGAGGGAGACGATGACCTACTGGGCGCTGCTGCTGCACTTCTACCAGCCGCCGACGCAGACGCACGACGTGCTGGCGAAGGTAGCCGAGGAGTCGTACCGGCCGCTCATCCGCGTGCTCCGGGCGCACGAGAACGCGCGGGTGGCGGTCAACCTGCAGGGTGTGCTCACGGACCTGCTGCAGGAACACGGGCTGGGCGACGTCGTGGCCGGCCTGCGCGAGCTGGCAGAGCTGGGCCGGGTGGAATTCGTCGGGAGCGGGAAGTACCACCCGATTTTGCCGCTCATCCCGGAGGCGGAACGGAAGCGGCAGATCGCGGAGAACGCGCGGACGAACCGGGCGGCCTTCGGCCGGGCGTGGAACCCGCGCGGGTTCTTTCCGCCGGAGATGTGCTACAGCCGGGACATCCTGGCCTCGGTGCACGCGAGCGGCCATGAGTGGCTCATCGTCAGCGGTGTGGCGTGCCCGGTGGAATGGCCGGTGGACGTCATCTGCCGGGTGCCCGTGAACGGAGCGCAGGCGCGGGTGCTCTTCCGCGATGACCTCCGGAGCAACCGGATTTCGTTCCGGGAGACGAACCCGGAGGCGTTCCTCGACGACCTCGCGAAGGTGGGGCAGGGCCGCGACGCCTACGTGGTGACGGCGATGGACGCGGAGACGTACGGCCACCACATCCGCGACTGGGAGCGGGAGTTCCTCGGCGCCACGCTGGAGCTGCTGGCGTCGGAGGCGCAGGGCAAGGCGCCGCGGGTGCGGATGGTGCTGCCGAGCGAGCTGCTGGAGCTGTTCCCGGATGGGCCGGTGGTCGAGCCGCATGCATCGAGCTGGAGCACGAGCCTCGACGACCTCGCAGCGCACAATCCGTTCCCGCTCTGGAAGTCGCCGGGCAACCGGATTCACGAGCTGCAGTGGGAGTACGTCGACCACTGCCTCGACCTGGTGGCAGTGGCGCGGCGGTACGCGACGACGCCGGAGGCGAAAGAGTTCGCGGCGGCGGCCTACGAGCGGCTGGGCCCGGCGCTCCACAGCTGCCAGTTCTGGTGGGCGAGCCGGCGGCCGATGTGGAGCATCCCGATGATCTACCGGGGCTTCCTGCTGCTGAACCAGGTGGCAACCTACGCGGCGCACGCGATTGCCGCGGGCGATGCTTCGGAGCCGGTGAAGCGGGAGGCGCGGTGGCGGCTCGCTGCGGCCAACGAGGCGCGGGTCGAGCTCGAGCGGGAGCTGATCGGGAGCCGGGCGCCGTGAAGATCCTGTTCGCCTCGGCGGAGGTGGACCCGTTCGCGAAGGTCGGGGGCCTCGCCGACGTGGCGGCCTCGCTGCCCCAGCGGCTGAAGGAGATCGGCCACGACGTGCGGGTCGTGACACCGTGCCACGCCTCGGCGGCAGAAGCGCACGCGGCGTCGCGGGCGCACCGGCTGCTGCGAGTCGCCAGCCCGGGCAAGCCGCGGGACGTCGATATCGCGACGGTGGAGGGGGTCGGCGGGGTGCCGGTGGAGCTGGTCGGCGACCGGCACTATTTCTTCCGGGCGAACGTCTACGGAGAGCCGGATGACCTGCTGCGGTACCAGTTCTTCTGCCGCGCGATCATCGAAATGCTGCGGACCGACGAGTGGGTGCCGGACATCCTCCACCTGAACGACTGGCACACGGCGCCGCTGGCGTTCGGGCTCCGCAACCAGGCGTGGTCGAACCCGCGGCTGCGGGGCGTGGCGAGCGTGTTCACGATTCACAACCTGCGCTACCGGGGGCCGGACGAGCTGAACGACTTCCTCGCGCAGGCGATTTACTACAGCGACATCGTGACGACGGTGAGCCCGACGTACGCGCGAGAGATCCTGACGCGGGAATACGGCGAGGGGCTGGAGGCGCTGCTGGGGCTGCGGGGCGATGCGCTCATGGGCATCCTGAACGGGCTGAACTACGACCTGTTCAACCCGCGGACGGACCCCCACGTGCGGCACCACTACGACCTCGCGACGGTGGAGCAGCGGTGGCCGAACCGCGATGCGCTGCGGGAGGAGCTGGGGCTGCCGAAGACGGACGGGCCGATCGCGGCAATGGTGACGCGGCTGACGGAGCAGAAGGGCGTCGACCTCGCCATCCAGATCGTGCCGGAGATGGTGCTCGCCGGCGGGCAGTTCGTGGTGCTCGGCGACGGGGACCAGTGGCTGAAGGACGAACTGAAGCGGCTGGAGCGGGAGTACCCCGACCACGTCCGGCTGGCGCCGCGGTACGACCCGGGGCTGGCGCAGCGGATCTACGCGGGGTGCGACCTGTTCCTCATGCCGTCCCGGTACGAGCCGTGCGGGCTGGGGCAGCTGATCGCGATGCGGTACGGGGCGGTGCCCATCGGGCGGCGGACCGGGGGGCTTTCGGACACGATCCTCGACCTCGACGAGCACCCGGAGACGGGGACGGGCTTCCTGTTCGACGAATTCAGCCAGTTTTCGCTGGCCTCGGCGTACGAGCGGGCGGTGCGGGCGTTCCGGGAGCCAGACACGTGGCTGCGCCTGCAGCGGAACGGGATGAGCCGGGACTATTCGTGGCGGGCCTCGGCGACCTACTACGTCGAGGCGTACACCAGCGCGCTGCGGGCGCGGGGCATCGTGCCGCTGGAGTAGCGCCGGGGCCGGCCGTGCTATGCTCGCGGCCGGGATGGCTGAGAAGCGGGTGCTCGTGGTCGGCGCCGGGACGATGGGCTCCGCGATGGCGCGGATGCTGGCCGAGGGCCGCGTGCCGGGCGTCGCCCCGGCGGGCGTCGTCGACATCGACGGGGCGCGGGCGCTGGAGCTGGCGAACGCCGCCGGGACGCGGGCCTTCGGCGATATCGCGACGGCGGTGCGCGAGACGCTGCCGGACGCAGCCTACGTGGCGACGCCGGATGCGCAGCACCGGGCTCCGGTCGAGGAGCTGGCAGGACTCGGCATCCCGGTGCTGGTCGAAAAGCCGCTGGCGACGACCGCGGAGGACGCCGAGGCGATGGCGGAGGCGGTCCGCCGGGCGGGCGTGCACGCCGAGGTGAACTGGCTGCAGCGGTGGAATCCGCCGTTCGCGGAGGCCGCACGGGCGATCAGCGCGGGGGAGCTGGGGGAGGTGCGTCTGTTCAACGGGCGGTTCAACCACCCGGTCTCTTCGCCGCGGGAGCGGCTGCACTGGAGCGGCGGGACGACGCCCGCGTGGTACCTGATGTCGCACCTGTTCGACCTCGCGCTCTGGCTCGGGCGGAAGCGCGCGGTGAGCGTGTACGCCCTCGGCGGCCGGGGCGAACTCACCGGGCGGGGCATCGAGACGTACGACTGGGTGCACGCCATCGTGCGGTACGCCGACGGCGCGGACGGGGTGTTCGAGGCGTGCTGGATTTTGCCGGACAGCTGGCCGGCGGCGAGCGACCTCGCGCTCCGGGTGGTGGGGACGCGCGGCGCGGCGGAAATCGACGCCCGGCAGCAGGGACTGGCGCTGGCGTCGGAGCGGTACCGGTACCCGCCGGTGCTGCAGTGGGCGCCGCTGCGGCTGGCCGCGTTCCTGCGGGCGGCGGAGGGACGGGGCAGCACGGGGGCGAGCTTCGAGGACGGCGTCGCGGTGACGAAGCTGCTGGTGGCGCTGCACCGGAGCCTCGAATCCGGCGGGGTCGAGCGGGTCGAATGACGGCCGGGAAAGGCGACGTGCGCGTTCATATCGCCGGGCTCGGGCCGGGCAACCCGGGGCTGCTGACGCAGGAGACGGCAGCGCTGCTCGCCTCGGGGCTGCCGGTCATCCTGCGAACGCGGCACCACCCGACGGTGGCGGGGCTGGCGTTCGGTGGGCCGGTGAGCGACTGCGACGACCTGTACGGCGCGGCGGAGCGGTTCGACGAGGTGTACCGGGCGGCGGCCGAGCGGGTGCTGGCGGCCGCTGAGCGGGGGCCGGTGGTCTACGCCGTGCCGGGGCACCCGCTGGTGGCGGAGCGGAGCGCCGGGGAGGTACTGCGGCTGGCGGCAGAGCGCGGCTTCGCAGCGCGGGTCTACCCGGGGGTCAGCTTCGCGGACGTCGCGATTGCGCGGCTGGGCATCGACGGGGGCAACGTGCAGGTGTGCGACGCGGAGGACCTGCGGATCGACACGTGGCGGCCGGCCGTCATCGGGCAGGTGTACCGGCGCGAGGTGGCCTCGGAGCTGAAGCTGCGGCTGCTGGAGTGGTACCCGGCGGACCACCCGGTGCGGGTGCTGCGCCGGCTGGGGACGGCCGAGGAGCGGGTCGAGGAGATGGAGCTGGCGGCGCTCGACTACGGGCCGTTCGGCTACCTCGATGCGGTGTACGTGCCGCCGCTGGCGCCGCTGGAGGACGTGCGGCGGTTCGACGGCCTCGCTTATGTCGTAAGGCGGCTGAACGGTCCGGACGGCTGCCCGTGGGACCGCGAGCAGACGCATGCGACGCTGCGGCCGCATCTGCTCGAAGAGGCGTACGAGGCGCTGGAAGCGATCGACCGGGGCGACCCGGCCGCGCTGGAGGAGGAGCTGGGCGACCTGCTGCTGCAGGTGCTGATGCACGCGGCGGTCGCGGAGCGGGAGGGGACGTTCGAGTTCGGGGACGTCGTGGAGCACATCGCGCGGAAGCTGATCCGGCGGCACCCGCACGTCTTCGGCGAAGCGGTGGCGGAGACGGCGGAGGAGGTGTACCGGAACTGGGAGGCGCTGAAGCAGCAGGAGAAACCGCGGGCCTCGATTCTCGATGGGGTGCCGCGGACGCTGCCGGCGCTGGCGGCATCGCAGGCCATCCAGGGGCGGGCGCGGCGGGTCGGCTTCGACTGGCCGGATATCGAGGGGCCGCTGGAGAAGCTCGCGGAGGAGGTCGGGGAACTCGCGCGGGCGGGTGCCGGGCCGGAGCGGGAGGCCGAGTTCGGCGACGTGCTGTTCACGCTGGTGAACATCGCCGACCGGCTCGGGGTCGATGCGGAGCAGGCGCTCCGGGGGGCGAACGAGAAGTTTCGGCGGCGCTTCGGTGAAGTGGAGCGGCTGGCGAAGGAGCGTGGGCTGGAGCTGCGGGAGCTGGACCTCGTGGGGCTGGACCGGCTCTGGGAGGAGGCGAAGGCCGGAGAAGGGTGATTGAGAAGGCCCGCGGCGGCGCGTAGGCTGGGGTGTTGCAATCAGCAACCTGCACGGAGGAGGCACATGACGCAGGCGAAGGAATCGGTCATCACGCTGGAGCGCTTCAAGAAGGGGAAGACGTTCCAGGAGTACCTCGATTCGGGCATTCGGAACCGCGAGCTGTTCGTGGAGAACTACGAGGGCACGAAGCTGACGGCGGAGCAGGAGGCGGCACTGAAGGAGCTGGCAGCGCGGCCGAACGGGCCGCACCACATCGTCGTCATCGGCGAGGACTGGTGCCCGGACGTCTACCGCGGCACGGGTGTGGCGCAGCGGATGGCGGAGGCGATGGGCGCGGAGCTCCGGTTCTTCGAGCGGGACCAGAACAAAGACATGATGGCGGAGTACCTGAAGGACGGGGAGTTCGAATCCATTCCGGTTTTCATCTTTTATGACAAGGAACACCGGGAGATCGCGCACTTCATCGAGCGGCCGCAGCTGGCGAACGAGCAGCTGCACCTCGCGCAGCAGGCGCTGGGCGATATTTCGCCGGCGGGGATTGCGAAGCAGCTCGGCCATGAGCCGTCGGAGGAGGAGCTGAAGGCGGCGCGGGCCGCGGCCCGGGAGCGGTATCTCGCCTGGCAGAAGGGCGAAACCTGGGCGAACTGGCGGGTCGCGACCGTCGACGAATGCATCGCGCTGCTGCGTTCGAAGCTGGCCGGCTGAGATCGGGCTCGACCGGGGGCCTCGCCGTCACTTGATCGGCGGGGCTCCCCGGCGTGGAATGCGTCGGTGACCGGGACGGGGCGGGAGATGCGCACGGGCGGGGGACGCGGGCTGCTGGCCATCGTGCTGCTCGTGCTGCTGCTCGCCGGCTACGTGGCGGCGATGCGGGCAACGCTCGGCGTATCTGAGGTGCACTCGGACCGGGATGCGGCGGAGCGGGACACGGTGTACCTCGTGCTCCACGGGGGCCTGCTGGCGATCGGGGCGATTGCCGGGTTCGCGGCGGGGAAATGGATCAACGGGCTCGGGCTCGCGTTCGCGGTGCTGTTCGTGGTGGTGCTGGCGGTGGCGATGGTGGGCATCCAGGTCGCCTCGTTCGAGCTGGCATGCGCGGGCGGGCAGAACGGGCTGATTCGCCACTGGCACTGCTGACGGCGCGAATCCGGGGATTCGCGGCTGCAGGCGCGGGGATTCGCTGCCGACAAGCGAGAAAAAACCTCTTGCCCCGTGTGGTCACGGGAGGTAGGGTTTCGCGCATGCGCCAGGCCTACCGCCCGGTAGACGGCGGGGGTGCAGGGCGCAGAAGGGGGAGGCGATGAGCCAGGCAGCCTACTCCATCGACCCGTTCGCCGAGGATGCGTCGCTCATCCCGGCGGCGACGCCGATCTGGCGCGAGGCGATGTTCCCGCTAGAGTGGCTGGCGCTGCGGGCGTCGCCGGTGTACTGGGGCTTCGGGGTGCCGCACGGGGATGGCGAGCCGGTGGTAGTGGTCCCGGGGTTCCTCGCGAGCGACGTCTCGCTGGTGGAGCTGTACTGGTGGCTGGCGCGAATCGGCTACCGGCCGTACTTCTCGAACATCGGGCGGAACGTCGACTGCCCGGACCACATCACCGGCCGGCTGCTGGAGACGGTCCGCCGCGCGCGGAAGGAGACGGGGCAGCGGGTGCGGCTCGTGGGGCACAGCCTCGGCGGGATGCTGAGCCGGAACCTCGCGCTGGAGCACCCGGACGAGGTGGCGATGGTCATCACGCTCGGGTCGCCGTTCCGGGATGCCGTGCGGGCGCACCCGGTGCTCATCTCGGCGGCGGCGACGCTTCGGGAGCACGGCGGGACGGGCCTCGCGAAGAACGTGCGGCCGGCCTGTTTCAGCGGGCACTGTATGTGCACGTTCGTGAAGAACATGCTCGCGCCGGAGGACTGGGAGGTGCCGCGCTACGCGGTCTACTCCCGCCGGGACGGCGTCGTGGAGTGGGAGAGCTGCATCGAGGAGGACCCGGCGCTGAACGACGAGGTGCACTCGAGCCACCTGGGGATGGTGGTGCACGCCGGGACGTACCGGGTCATCGCGCGGCGGCTGCGGATGGCCTGAGGCCGGGAGGCTTCTGGTATGACGCCAACGGCCCGGGCGATGCCCGGGCCGTTCTCTCGAGTCGCGGCGCAGAGGGTCAGGCGGTGGCCGCCTTCTCCTTCTTCGGCTTCGCGGCGGGGGCCTGGAAGGCCTCGAGGCTCTTCTTCATGACCTCGGCGAAGGGGTTGGCGCCGGCCCACTGGCGGGCGACCTCGACGGCGGCGGCAGCGGTTTCGCGGTTCGCCTCGGCGAGCTTCTGGATGAGTTCGCGGGCGTCGGCGCCGGAGGCGAGGGCTTCCTGGTAGGCGACCTGGGTGAAGGCGAGGGCGCGGCCCTGGGCGGCCGTCGTGGCTTCGAGGAGGGCGGCGTAGAGCTGGCCGAGGTCGCCCGGTTCGGCGGCGAGCTTCTTGCCGAGCTGGAGGGCATCGCGCTGGCCGGCGACGACGTCGGCGGCGAGCTGGCGGGTGACCTTGATGCCGCGCTCGTTGGCCTTTTCGATGGCGTCGACGAGGAGGTCGTAGCCTTCGATGAGGGCGTCGTAGTACTTCTGGACGGTTTCGGAGGTGGCGGTCATGCGGTGGTCCTTTCGTGGGCTGCGGCCCGTTGCTATCTGCAAGGTACAGATAGCTGCGATGCTTGTCAACGACCTGCCGGTATGTGCATACTGCACGTAGCGATGGGAAAGAAGAAGTCACCGACACCGAACGATGCAACGAACGGGGCCGCCGCGGCCGCCGGGGCCAACGGCCGCAACGGCCACGAGGAGGAGCGGGAGGCTCCGCCGCAGCCGCGGCTCCACGGGGAGATGCTTTCGACGACGCTGCTCGCGTTCTTGCGGGGCTGGAACGCGTACGGCTACGAGCTGACGCAGCGGCTGGCGCAGGCCGGGCTGCCGCAATCGGACAGCGGGACGGTCTACCGGACGCTGCGGCAGCTGGAGCGCGCAGGGCTCGTGTCGTCGTTCTGGGACACGTCGGAGAGCGGGCCGGCGCGCCGGATGTACAGTCTGACGGCCGCAGGGGAGGCGTTCCTCAGCGGCTGGATCGACATCCTCGAGCGGTATCAGCGGGTCCTGCGGCAGGCGGCAGAGGGCTTCCGGGCCTTCGCCGGCGGGCCGCAGGACGACGACGGCGACGACAGCCAGGCGCGGGGCTGAGCGCACTTCGAACCACCCGGGGAGGGCAGCAGATGGCCGAGAAGCAGACGATGGACCCGCTGGCGATGTGGCGGGAGTGGGTGGCGCAATCGGAGCGCCAGTGGAACGCCTTCCTGAACCAGGCGATGGCGACGGATGAGTTCAGCAAGGCGATGGGCCGGTTCATGGACTTCTACCTGAACCTGCAGAAGGGCATGAACGAGACGATGGGCCGCTACCTGCAGCTGGTGAACATGCCGAGCCGGCAGGAGGTGCTGGCCCTGGGCGAGCGGCTGAGCGCGATCGAGGAGCGCCTCGGCCGGATCGAGGGGATGCTGGCGAAGCAGGCGCCCGCACCCGCGGCGTCGGCAGCGGCGGAGAACGGCGCGGCAGCCGTGAAGCGTCCGGCCCGGACGAAGAAGCCGCCGACCGCGGAGAAATGACGCCCGGGTGTCTGCGCCGCGTGACGCAGATTTAATTGACGTTTCGCAAAGTTGTCATGGTTCGGCGCAGGCGCGGGGAGTACACTTCGGCGCACGCTGCTGCATGCCCGTGAGGAGGGTGGTTCGATGACTGCTCCGGCAGGCGACGCTTCGCTCGAAGCCCGGGTGCGCATGGAGGTCGAGCGGGCGATCCAGCGGAGCATCAAGGGGCTCGAGTACATCTCGACCGGCGACCCGGCGGTGGGGCTGACACCGAAGGACGTCATCCACGGCCGGGGGACGCTGAAGCTGTACCACTACCGGCCGCAATCGGACGAGGTCTACCGGGTGCCGGTGATGCTCGTGATGTCGCTGGTCAGCAAGCCGTACATCCTGGACCTCGCGCCGGGGCAGAGCCTCGTCGAATTCCTCGTGAAGCGGGGGTTCGACGTGTACATGATCGACTGGGGGGTGCCGCGGCCGGAGGATGCCCGGCTTCGGCTCGAGGATTACGTGCTCGACTTCATCCCGGACTGTGTGGAGCGGGTGCTGGAGGATTCGGGCGAGCGGGAGATTTCACTGGTCGGCTACTGCATGGGCGGCCAGCTTTCGACGATGTACGCGGCGCTCCACACCGGCGGGCCGCTGAAGAACCTCGCCTGCTTCACGACACCGGTCGATTCGGACGGGATGGTGCTCTTCAAGCGGTGGCTCGACCCGCGGTACTTCGACGTCGACCGGGTAGTCGACACGCTGGGGAACGTGCCGCCGGAGCTGATCTACGCGTCGTTCGACATGCTGAAGCCGGCGCAGCGGGTGGCGAAGAACATCCAGCTCTGGGACAACCTGTGGAACGATGATTTCGTGCGGTCGTACCGGCTGTTCGAGCGGTGGGCGGCGGACCAGATCCCGTTCCCGGGGGAGTGCTTCCGGCAATTCACGAAGCAGTTCATGTGGGAAAACCGGATGGTGCGGAACGAGCTGGAGGTCGGCGGACGGCGGGTGGACCTCGGCGCGATCAGGGTGCCGTTCCTGCACGTGGTGGCGGAGCACGACCACATCGTGCCGTACGATTCGGCGCGGCCGCTGGTGCCGCTCATCGGGAGCGAGGACAAGCGGGAAGTGATGCTGAAGGGCGGGCACGTGAGCCTTGTGGCCGGGGGCAACGCCATCTATCGTCTGTGGCCACAGCTCGAATCCTGGCTCGCGGAGCGTTCGGTATGACGGTCGAAACGGTTCGAACCTACCCGGTCCACCATGACATCGGGGGGCAGCGGGTGACGCTCCGGCCGATGGAGCCCGGCGACCGCGAGGCGGTGCTCGCCTTCGCGCGGAAGCTGCCGGAACACGACCTGCTCTTCCTGCGGCGGGACATCACCCAGCCGGAGGCGGTGGACGACTGGATTGCCGAGATCGCGCGGGGCGAGATCCTGACCATCCTGGCGGAAGCCGACGGCGAGGTGGCGGGGTACGCGACGATTCACCGGAATTCGCTGCGGTGGACGGCGCACGTGGCCGAACTGCGGGTGACGGTCGCGGAGGCGTGGCGCGGCAAGGGCCTGGGGCGGCTGCTGACGCAGGAGGCGTTCGCGAATGCGCTCGGCCTCGGCATCGAGAAGATGATCGCGCAGATGACGCTCGACCAGAAGGGCGCGATCGCGACGTTCGAAGGGCTGGGCTTCCGGCCGGAGGCGCTGCTGCGGGACCAGGTGAAGGACCGCGACGGGAACAAGCACGACCTGCTCGTGCTGAGCCACGACGTCGCGCGGTTCGAAGCGGTGCGCTCGGCGTACGGGGTGGCGGAGGCGCTGGGCGGCCGATGACCGGCCCGGGCGGCTTACACCGGGCGCTCCCGGCGGCCGGGTAGGCTGGGGAGGTGGACGCCGACAGCCAGGCCGGGCAGAAGCTGGCGCCCTGGGAGGGCGAGCTGCTGGCGCTCGCGCAGGGGGAGGGCTTCACGCCGGCCCACAGGGACAGGGCCGCGCCAGCAGCCGGGCCGGGGGATTTCGCCTGCTGCGACGCGATCACGAAAGCGCACAGCCGGACGTTCTACGCGGCGACCCGGCTGCTGCCCGCGGCGAAGCGGAGGGCGGTCCGCGCCCTCTACGCCTTTTGCCGGGTGGCGGACGATATCGTCGACGAGCCGGGCGAGGAGCGGGAGGCGCGGCTGCGCGCCTGGGGCGCAGCGGGCACGGGCGAGGGCGGCGCTGACGGCGACCCGGTGCTCCGGGCGTGGGCGGCCACGCGCGAGGCGTACGCCATTCCGCCGCACCTGCCCGCACAGCTGGTCGAGGCCCTCGCGGACGACCTGCGGCATCGCGGGTTCGATGACTTCCCGGCGCTGGCGCGGTACTGCTATGGGGTCGCGTCGACGGTCGGGCTGATGTCGATGCGGATCATCGGGAGCCGGGGCGACCCGGCGCTCTACGCCATCCGGCTCGGCGTGGCGATGCAGCTGACCAACGTGCTGCGCGACGTCGCGGAGGACTGGCAGAACGGGCGGGTCTACCTGCCGCGGGACGAGATGGCGCGGTTCGGAGTGACCGAACGACACCTCGAGGAGGGGCGCGTCGACGAGCAGTGGCGGTCGTTCATGCAGTTCCAGCTCGCGCGGGCGCGGGCGCTGTACGCAGGCGCGCGGCCGGGGGTAGGCCTGCTGAACCGGGACGGCCGGCTGGCCGTCACGGCGGCGCTGGAGCTGTACTCGCGCATCCTCGACGACATCGAGCGGCGGGGCTACGACGTCTTCCGCGGGCGGGCGACCGTGCCCGGCTGGCGCCGCGCGGCGCTCCTGCCGCTGGCGGCATGGCGGGCGTTCCGGGCTCCCGCGGCTGCCGGGGAGGGCGTGTGAGCCGGACCGTCGTCATCGGGAGCGGCTTCGGCGGGCTCGCGGCGGCGGTGCGGATGGCCGCCCGCGGCCACCGGGTGACGCTGGTGGAGAAGCAGCCGCGCGCGGGCGGCCGCGCCGCGCCGGTCGAGGCCGGCGGCTTCCGGTTCGACGGCGGGCCGACCGTCATCACGGCCCCATTCCTGTTCGAAGAGCTGTTCGCGCTCGCAGGGCGAAGATTCGAGGACTACGCCCGGCTCATCCCGGTGGACCCGTTCTACCGGATTTTCGATGCGAAGGGGCGCTGGTTCGAATACAACGGCGACTTCGACGATGTGGCAGCGCAGATTGCGCGGTGGAACCCGCGGGACATCGAGGGGTACCGGGGGTTCCTCGAGGCGAGCCGCGCGATTTTCCAGAAGGGCTTCGTCGAGCTCGCGGATGCGCCGTTCCTCCACGCGGCGGACATGCTGCACGTGGCGCCCGACCTCATTCGGCTGAAGTCGTACCGCTCGGTGTACGGGTTCGTGTCGCAGTACATCGAAGACCCGTTCCTGCGGCGCTGCTTCACGTTCCACCCGCTGCTCATCGGGGGGAACCCGTTCGTAGCGTCGTCGATCTACGCGATGATCCACCACCTCGAGCGGGAGTGGGGGGTGTGGTACGCGGAGGGCGGGACCGGCGCGCTGGTCGATGCGCTGGTGCGGCTGTTCGAGGAGCTGGGGGGCGAGGTGCGGCTCGGCGCCGAGGTGACACGCATCCGGGTGCGCGGCCGGCGGGCGACGGGGGTCGAACTGAAGAGCGGCGAGGTGCTCGAGGCGGACCGCGTCATCTGCAACGGGGACGTGCCGCAGGCGTACCTCTCGCTCATCGACCCGGAGCACCGCGGCTGGCGGAATTCGGACCTGCGCTACCGGAAGCTGACGGCCTACAGCATGTCGCTGTTCGTGGTGTATTTCGGGACCGACCGGCAGTACCGGGATACGCCGCTCGTGCATCACAACATCATCCTGAGCGAGCGGTACAAGGGGCTCATCCGGGACATCTTCCGGGCGAAGGGGCTGCCGCGGGATTTTTCGCTCTACGTGCACGTGCCGACGCTGACGGACCCGAGCGGCGCGCCGCCGGGACACGAGGCGTTCTACGCGCTCTCGCCGGTCCCGCATCTCGGCTCGCCGACAGACTGGGAGCGGATGGCGCCGCGCTACCGGGAGCTTATCCTCGAGTTCCTCGAACGAGAGTACCTGCCGGGGCTGCGCAGCCACATCGTGGTCGAGCGGACGGTCGACCCGCGGCACTTCCGCGACAACCTGAACACCTACCTCGGCACGGGCTTCAGCGTGCAGCCGACGCTGTGGCAGTCGGCGTGGTTCCGGCCGCACAACCGGTCGGAGGACATCGACAACCTCTACTTCGTCGGCGCAGGCACGCACCCGGGGGCGGGGGTGCCGGGTGTGCTCTCGTCGGCGAAGGTGGTCGAGCGGATCATCGCGGAGGAAGAGGACGGGTGACCGCGGACTGGCGGTTCGGCTACCTCTGCGAGAACCGGACGCTCGGCGCGACGACGCTCCGGACGCTCCGGCTGGCGAACCTGACCGCCGAACGGGCGCGGGAGAAGGCGGAGGCGAACCTCGACGACCTCGAGCGGATGGTGCGGTTCAATGCCGCGCACGGCATCGGCATGCTGCGCATCGGCCAGCAGGTCATCCCGTTCGCTTCGCACCCGGCGTTCCCGTACGACTGGGCGGCGGTCCACGGGGAGCGGCTGGCGGCGGTCGGCGCGCTGGCTCGGGCCGCGGGCATCCGGCTCTCGATGCACCCCGGGCAGTTCGTGCAGCCGGGGAGCAGCCGGCCGGAGGTGGTCGAACGATCGCTGGCGGAGCTCCGGTATTCGGCGCGGATCCTCGAGCTGACGGGCGCAGAGGACGGCATCATCGTGCTGCACGGCGGGCCGGCGGGGTCGCTCGAACGGCTGACGGCGGCGCTGGCGGACGAGGAGGCGGTGCTCCGGTATCTCGCGCTCGAAAACGACGAGCGGACGTGGAGCGTCCGCGACTTGCTGCCGGCGGCGCGCCGGCTCGGCGTCCCGGTGGTGGTCGACACGCTGCACCACGGCTGGAACCCGGGCGGGATGACGCTGCGCGAGGCGCTGACCGCGGCGGCAGCGACCTGGCGGACGCGGCAGAAGGTGCACCTTTCCAGCCAGGCGCCGGGAGCGCGGCCCGGGGCGCATGCGGAGATGGTCGATGCGCGGGACTTCGAACGGTTGCGCGAGGCCGGGGCCGGGCTCACGCTGGACGTGATGGTCGAGGCGAAGGCGAAGGAGCTGGCGGTCTTCGCGCTGCTGGGGGCCCGCGCAGGATGAGCGGGGCGAAGGCGCCGCCCCGGACGGACGGGCTGGCCCCGAAGGACGGTCTGCGGGCGCTCCGGACGCTGCGGCACGGCACGGCGGGCCTGTACGAGGCGCTCGAGATCGCGCGGGCGGGGCTCGGGAACGTGTTCGAGCTCGGCTTCGGGCGGTTCCGGCCGGTGGTGGTGGCCTCGCCGCAGGGGCTGCGCGAGGCTCTCGTCGAGCGGCGGGAGGAGTTCAGCTGGCGGCCGGAGGGCGACCCCGCGGCGCGGCTGTTTCGGCGGAGCATCCTCGTGACGGACGGCGAGGAGCACGACCGGGCGCGGCAGGCGATGGCGCCGGCGTTCGAACCGGCCCGGCTGCGGGCTGCCGCGCCGGCGGTGCTGGCGGTGACCGACGAGGAGCTGGACGGATGGCCGGCGGAAGGCCGGATTGATGCGGTCGAAGCGATGCGGCGGGTCGCATGGCGGAGCTTCGAGCGGGTGTTCTTCGGGTATGACCTGCGGGGCGGGGAGCTGGAGCGGACACTGCCGGGGCTGCTGGCCGCGCTGCGGTACATCGGGCCGGGGCTGTGGGTGCTGCGGGGGCGCGCTGGCGGCGTCCCGCGGGGAGTGCGGCCGCTGGAGGAACACGTGCGGGGCGTCATCGCCGGGCGGAGGCGACAGCCGGCCGAGCCGCCGACGATGCTGGACCTGCTGCTGGAGGGGTTCGACGAGGAGCAGGTGCGGGACCACGCGCTGACGATGCTGATCGCGGGGCACGACACGAGCACGGCGCAGCTCTCGTGGGCGCTGCACCTGCTGGCGCGGAGCCCCGAGTGGCTTTCGCGCGCCACCCGCGAAGCACGGCAGGCCCCGGACGGCGAGGAACTGGCCGGGCTGCGGAGCGACGACCTCCCCGTCATCGACGCGGTGCTGAAGGAGACGCTGCGGCTGTGGCCGCCGATCCACGTCGGCGGGCGGCGGGCGCTGCGGGAGACGGAGCTGGACGGGTACGCCATCCCGGAGGGGCAGCGGGTGATGCTGTCGTATTTCCTCGCGCAGCGCGACCCGGCGGCGTGGGCCGCGCCGGAGCGCTTCGACCCGGGCCGGTGGCTCGACGGGGGCGGCGCGCCGGGGCCGTATACCTACCTCCCGTTCGGGCGCGGGCCGCGCAACTGCATCGGTGCAGCGTTCGCGAACCTGGAGGCGCGGCTGGTGCTGACGCGCTTGCTGCAGCGGTTCGACCTCGCGGTGACGCGGCGGCCGCTGCGGGGCGCGATGGGTGCGACGCTGGAGCCGCGCGGCGGCCTGCTGAGGGTGCGGCGGCGATGACCTACGGCGCGTTCCTCGGGCTGTACCTGCTGCCGCCGATCGTGACGCTGCTGGCGGCGGTCTTCCGGTGGCGGCCGGTGCCGCCGCTGCGGGAGCTGGCCGCGGGCATCGGCGTGCTGGCCGTCATCGCGGTGGTTTACACCACGCCATGGGACAACTACCTCGTCGCCTCCGGGACGTGGACCTACCCTGAGGAGCGGACGTGGGGCATCCGGCTCGGGTGGGTGCCGCTCGAGGAGTACACGTTCTTCGTGCTGCAGACGGTGATGACCGGCCTGTGGGTCGGGCTGCTGCTGCGCGGCGGCGGGCCGAAGGCGAGCGGGGCGAACGGACGGACGGCGCGGACCGCTGGGGTCGTCGTCCTGCTCGGCGGGGCGGCGGCCGGGGCGGCGATGCTCGCCGGGCCCGAGTCGCTGCGCTACCTCGTACTCATCCTCGCGTGGGCGCTGCCGCCGCTCGCGCTGCAGGCCGGGTTCGGCGCGGACATCCTGCTTCGGCGGTGGCGGACGGTGCTGCCCGGCTTCGCGGTGCCGACGGCGTACCTGGCGCTCGCCGACACGATCGCGATCGGGGCAGGGACCTGGCACATCACGGAGCGGACGTCGACCGGGGTGTTCCTGCCCGGCGGACTGCCGATCGAGGAGTTCGTGTTCTTTCTCGTCACCAACCTGCTGCTGACGTTCGGGCTGACGCTGTTCCTCGTGCCGGAAGGGCGGGAGCGGGCGCAGGCGATGCTGGCGGCGCTGCGGCCGGCGCGCGCTGTGGGGCGGGGCGCATGAGGGGCGGCTGGGCGCTGGCCGGGTATGCGCTCGGGATGCTGCCGTTCGCAGCCTGGGCCGCCGGGCTTCGCGGGGCGGACATCCGCCGGGTCGGCGACGGCAATCCGGGCGCGGCGAACGCGTGGAAAGGCGCCGGGAAGGCGGCCGGCACGGCGGCAGCCGTCGCGGACTGGGCGAAGGCGGCGCTGCCGGTCGCGCTGGCGCTGCGGCGGGGCGAACGGGGGGCCGGGCTCGTTGCCGCGGCGGCGGCGCCGGTGCTCGGGCACCGGACGAGCCCGCTGCTCGCGGGACGCGGCGGGAAGGGGCTCGCTCCGACGTTCGGCGCATGGACGGCGCTCGGCGGGCCGTGGTCGGCGGTGGCGTTCGGCGGCGCGCTCGGGGCGGCGTACGGGCTGCTGCGGCTGCGTGAAGGGTGGGCCGTGGTCGCCGGGGCGCCGACGCTGCTCGTCGCGCTCTGGAACCGGCCGCAGCGGCGGAGGGAGATCGCCGCGGCGTGGGTGCTCACGACGGCCTCGCTGGCGTGGGCCTACCGGCGGCAGTTCGGCTGGCCGCCGTTCCGGGCGCGATGACCCTGCAGCGAATGGCGCGCGCCGCTGCGCGGGCGTTCCGGGACGACCGGGGGGTGCTCGTCTATCTCGCCGCCGTGGTGGCGAACACCTGCTGGAACCTGTCCCGGGTCATCGACCTCCGGCCCGGGGACCGGCCGGTGCGGTGGCTGCCGCGCATCGCGGTGCTGGTGCCTGCGCGCAACGAGGCGGCGAACATCGAAGCGTGCGCCGCCTCGCTGCTGGCGCAGGACTGGCCGGACCTGCGCGTCATCGTGCTCGACGATGGGTCGACGGACGGGACCGGGGAGATTCTTCGGAAACTGCAGCGGGAGGATGGGCGGCTGGAGGTGCTGAGCGGCGAACCTCCGCCGCCCGGGTGGATGGGGAAGCCGTGGGCGTGTGCGCAGCTGGCGGCGGCCGCCGGCGACGCCGACCTGCTCCTGTTCGCCGACGCCGATACGAGGCACGCGCCGGGCATGGCGGCAGCGGTCGCGGCAGCGATGGAGCGCGGCGGACTCGCGATGCTCTCGGCGGTGCCGGGGCAGGACCTGGGCAGCGCGGCGGAGCGGTGGCTCGTGCCGCTCATCCCGTGGGCGCTGACGACGCACCTTTCGCCGGCCGCGGCGCAGACCTTCGGGTTCGCGCCGGCCGCGGGCGCAGTAGGGCAGGTGCTGGCGTTCCGGGCCGAGGCGTACCGAAAGCTGAGCGGCCACGCGGCCGTGCGGGCCGAGGCCGCGGAGGACATGGCGTTCGCGCGGCTGGCGACGCGGACCGGGCTTCGCTGGCGGGTCGCGGCCGGCTGGCGCGTGAGCCGCTGCCGGATGTACCGGGGCAGCGGCGAGGCCTTCGCGGGGCTCGAAAAGAACCTCTACCCGGCGATGGGCGGGCGCGCGCTGCCGTTCGTGTTCGCGTGGGCGTGGCTCGTGCGGGCGTTCGCGTGGCCGGCTGCCGCCGGGGCGGCGGCGCTGCTCCGGGGGCGGCCGCGGCGGGCGGCGGCGCCGGCCCTGGAGCTGGCGCTGGGAGCGCTCACGTGGCACCTCGTGGCGCGACGGTTCGGGCTGCCGTGGCGGCTGGCCTTCGAAGGCCCGCTCGCGGCGGCGGCGGGCGCGTGGGCCGCGGCCCGGTCGCTGCGGGCCTGGCGGGCGGGCACGGCGGCGTGGAAGGGTCGGCGGCTGGTCAGCTGACGCGCTCGGCGAGGACGACGGTCCGGAGCGGGTAGTTGCCCTCGTCCGGGGGGCCGCTGCACGTCATGAGGACGACGCTTTCGCGGCCTTCGAGCCCGGCAAGGAGGGCGCCCATATCGATCGCCGCGAGCGGGTAGTCGACCACGGAGACGACGCGGTAGGTGTGCATCGACCCGTCGGTGAGCGCGACGGCGACGGATTCGCCCGGCTGGAGGGCTGCGAGGCGGAAGAAGACGCCGGGCCGGCCGCCGTACTCGTAGTGGGCGGCGAAGAAGGTGGAGCGGCCCGAGCCCGGCAGCGAGGTGTAGGCGGGGTTCCAGCCGACGGAGGTGGTGTCCTGGGGGACATCGAGGCGGCCGTAGGCGTCGAGGCCGAGGCGGATGACCGGCGCGTCCTGGACGCCGATGGAAGGGATGGAGATGCCGGCGACGTCGACCGGGCCGGGCGGAGGCGGGGGGACGGGCTCGCCCGCATCGCGGCCGTACCGCTCGATGGCGCGGTCCCAGGCGGCGATGAAGCGGTCGTCGACGCGGGCAGGGAGGCCGGTGAGGGGGTCGCGGCCGATGTAGCGGAGGGCTGCGGCCATCGGCGGCGGGTCGGCGGGGGCCTCCGCTGCGGCGGGCAGGGCGATGCCGGCGACCAGCGCCACGGCCCCGGCGAGAACGATGCGGCGGCACCCTGTGCGCACGCCGCCAGTGTAGCGGCCCGGAGTGGTTCCCGGCATGGAACCGAAATTGGCCCTGCCGGGGTAACCTTTTGGGCGGTACATTCATTCTACGGTTTCGAAGGGCCGAAGTGGCCGTGGAGGTCGACGATGGTACGCATGAGCACGCATCAGCTCCCGTCCCGTGACGGGTTCGCGAAGGAATTCCCGGGGTAGGGGTCGACCTTTCGTAGACGACGGCGTAGCGCCGTACCGCGAAAGGTACGGCGCTTTTCTTTTCCACGTCACTGATTCGCCACACGAGTGACAGCCGAAGCGAACCGTCGGCTGGTCCATCGTTGACGTCACTTTTCCAGGGTTTTTTCCAGGGAGGTATCGACATGATGCACCTGTTGCACGGGCATTCGGTGCAGGAAACCGCGTGGATCACGGGCAAGCCGCTCGGCGCCGAAGTCGAGCGGCGGCCGGGATTCGTCCACCGGGTGGCACTGGCTGCGCTGCGGCGGGAACGCCGCCGGGAGGCAGCCATCGCGGCTGAGGCTGCGGAGGCGCTGGCCGCAGCGCAGGCGGCAAAGCGGGCCGCACCGGGGCGCGCAGCTGCCGCACGCGAGGAGCCCGCGGTGCGCGGTCAGGGCCGCTAAACGCCGGGGCTCCCCGAATTCGGGGAGCCCCGGTTGCTTTCTTGCGGTCGACGGCGGCGTCAGGCCTGGATGGCCTGTTCGAGGCGGCCGTTGATGTGCTTGCGGATGAAGGTCGCCTTCTGGAGGTCGGCGAGGTAGCTATCGACCTGGAGCTTGCGGAGGTCGCGGAGTTTGCGCTTGCCTTCTTCGATGTTGGCGACGCCGCCGCCGAGGAGGATGGCGAGGGGCTCGCTCACCGCGGGATCGGCCCAGTCCTTGCCCATGCGGGACTCGGCTTTGTTGAGGTAGAGGTTCTGCTCGTCGCGGCGGTCGGGCAGCTTGAAGAGCATGTGCTTCATGCGCTCGATGTGGTAGTCCATCATGCGCTTGCGGTCGCGGGCGACGAAGCGGTAGAGGTCGCGCTCGAGCTCGTTCTGGGCGAACTCATCGCCATGGGAGAAGAGCGTGTAGAGCATCGAGTCCTGGACGAAGAGGATGGCCGCGAGTTCGGGGAAGGAGCGGGCTTCCTTCGCGACGCGGGAGTAGTCGGTCGGGGCCTGGAGGCCGAGGCCGCCGCCATTCGAGAGGGCGCGCTTGCGGAAGGCCTCGCTGTGGCGGGCGAGGTCGTAGATGATGGTGGAGAGGAAGAGCTTGAGTTCGAGGAAGCCGTAAGAGATTTCCGGGAGCCAGCCGGACCAGAGCGCACCCGTGAAGTAGGCGCGCTCGGACTGTTCGGTCATGAACTGGCAGACGGCGCGCTCGAGGTCGTGGGGGAGCGGTTCGAGGCTGTTCCAGTTGAGGTCGGTGGCGGAGACCCAGCGGTCGCGGATGGCTTCTTCGTAGAGGGGGACGCAGCAGTCGGCCCAGACGAGGGCTTTTTCGAAGATGGTGTACCCCATGTCTTCGACGATGGGGTTGGGGTAGGAGCCGCGGGCGATTTCCGAGCGGTTGGTCCAGACATCCGGGACGTCGCCGTAGGTGCCGATCATGAGGTCGGCGATGGTGAGGCCCATGGCGGGGTCGCTGGGGCGGGCGCGGATGCCCCATTCGGTGGGGACCTCCATCCAGGAGAGGTCGCGGGGGATGGCGGTCTGGCCGCCCTGGAGGAATTCTTTGGCGCGCTGGCCATCGACGCCGGCGCGGAGGGCCTGCCAGATGACCTGGAGGGAGTGGCCCTTGGCGAGGGCGAGTTCGATGAGGCCGTCTTCCCAGCCGAGTTCGCGGGCTTTATCGCGGGCTTCCTGGGGGATTTCGACCTGGGTGGCCTGGGCGGCGCGGGCGAGGGCCTCTCCGGTGGACATGGGGCAGGACTCCGGGCATGGGGTCTGGGGGCCGCGCGGGCGGCCCGGCGGAACGCGGACGGCCGGCCGGCGTCAGGCCGGGTCGAGGAACTGGGCCATGAGCGGCCCGAGCCGCTCGCGGCGGTCGCCGAGGCCGGCCACGGTGAGGCGGTGGACGTACTCGTTGATCTGGCGCTTGCGGAGGAGGAGGAACTTCTGGAGGCCTTCGTCGAACTTGTCGACGCCGCCGCCGAGGAGGATGCAGAGGGCTTCGAAGACCGGCGGGAAGGTGACGTCGCCGGAGCCGCCGCCGGCCGCATCGCCTTCGGCCTTGTCCAGGTAGTGGTGGATCTCCTCGCGGCGCTCGGGCTCGGTATCGAGGACGTACTTCAGGTGCATGACGCCGAAGGCGAGGTGGCGCGACTCGTCCTGGGCGCTCATGCGGAAGATGCGCTTGTCGGCTTCGGTCTGCCCGATGAGTTCGCCCATGCGGAACATGGACTGGACGAATCCCTCGGCCTGGACGTGCATGAGGACGGACATCTCGGTGAAGTCGCGGGCTTCGATGAGGGTGCGGAGGCCGAGGCCGGCGCCCTGGGCGAGGAGGCCGCCGCCGTTGGCGAGGGCGCGCTTGCGGAAGACGTCGGTGTGGCGGGCCTCGTCCATGATCTGGGTCATGAGGAAGAGGCCGGCTTCGAAGTCCTGGGCGGAGACGAAGGGCATCCACTGGCCGGGGACGTCGCCGGCGATGAATTCGACCTCCGTGAGCATGGTGGCGAGCTGGCACATGGCGCGCTCGAGCTCATCGGGCAGGGGTTCGAGCGTGTCCCAGGGGATGTCGCGGGCGGAGCTCCACTGGCGCTGGGTGGCCTCCTCGTACAGCATGAGGCAGTTTTCGGACCAGACGTCGGCCTTGGACTGGTAGTTCGGGCCGAAGCGCTGGGCGCCGGGGCGCGGGATGGCGCCGCGCATGCGGTAGGTCATGTCGCCGGCACCGCGGGCGGAGTCGGCGTAGCGGCCGAGGTTGATTTCTTTGAGGGTGAGGCCCTTCTTCCCTGGCTCGGCGGAGGCGGCATCCTCGTAAAGGTCGAGCCAGGACAGGTCGAGGCTGGATTCGGTCGCGGGGTTGGCTGCCATGGGGGAACTCCTGGGGCCGGCGTCTATGTCCGCGATAGCCTACATCTTGGCGAAGGGCTTTGGAAGCCAGTTGGCTACCGCGGGGTAAATTTGGGCGGAGCGAAGCTTCGAAACCTGTCGGGCGGCAGGCGGCCGTCACCTCTTTTCTACGGGACTGGCGCGGCCGATACCTGTGGTAGACACCGGGAGGACACGAGCATGACACGGATGGAGAAGGCCTGTCCCTTTACGGCGGCGACGCGCGCGAGCCATTGCGAGCGCTGCTGGACGGCGCACGGCGGGGTGCCGCCCTGCGTCGCAGCGTACCTCGGCGGGAGTCCCGCGGGAGAAGGCGTGGTTCGGCTGGACCTGCTGGAGCGGCGGCCGAGCCGGAAGGCGGCCTGAGGGGCGGCTACGCGGGCGGGGCCGGGAGGCCGGCGCGGGCGCGGAGGATGCGCTCTGCTTCGCCGGCCCAGGCGAGGAACGCTTCGACGAACCCGATGCCCGCGCGGAGGGTGAGGTAGGGCCCGAGGAAGCCGGGCGGGACGGCCGCCGGGTCGGCGCCTTCGAACGCGGCTTCGATGGCGCGGTAGGCGGCAAGCCGCTCTTCCTGCTGGCGGCGGTGAGCGGCGAGCGCCGCGAGGGCGGCGGCCGGTTCGACGAGGCCGTAGCTCCAGACTTTGACGAGGAATTCGTCCTTGGTGAGCGTGAGCGGGGAAGGCGTGACGACCCAGGCGGTCAGCTCCTCGAGGCCGCGAGGAGTGAGGGCGTAAACGCGCTTATCGGGTTTGCCCGTTTGCTGGACGGCGCGGCCGGCGACGAGGCCTTCGGATTCGAGGCGGGCGAGTTCGGGATAGATTTGCTGGGCGCGGGCGTGCCAGAAGTAGCCGACCGACTGTTCGAACCGGCGGGTGATTTCGTAGCCGGAGAGGTCGCCGCCGGTGAGCAGCCCCAGGATGGCGAATCGGAGGGACATGACGCGCAGTTTGGGCGCTGTAGCAGCGATGCGCCAGCGGAATTTCCCGGGAGGGCGGCGCGTGCCATGATCGTGGCGCCATGCCGAAACAGGTCAAGAACGTAGCAAGTGACGACTATTTGACGGCGATCTACCGGATGAGCCACGACGAGGGGCAGGACGTCATCGCGGTGCGGCTCGCGGACCGGCTGGAAATTACGCCGCCGTCGGTAGCGGGGATGCTGAAGCGGCTGACGCGCGACGGGCTCGTGCACATCGATGCGAAGAAGGTCATCCACCTGACGCCGGAGGGGTTCCGGCGGGCGGAGCAGATGGTGCGGCGGCACCGGCTGGCGGAGTGCCTGCTGACGGACGTCCTGAAGGTGGACTGGTGGCGGGCGTACGAGGAGGCGCACCTGCTGGAGCACGGCATCTCGGACATCACGGAGCGGAACCTGTACGAGATGCTGGGGCGGCCGCAGAAGAGCCCCTTCGGCTACCCGATCCCGGGGCCGGGCGCGCCGCGGAAGCTCTCGATGGTGACGCTGGGCGACCTGAAGGAGGGGCAACAGGCCGAGATCGACCGGGTGTACGAAGAAGACGAGCAGCTGCTCCAGTTCTTCGATGAAGAGGGCATCCGGCCGGGCGTGAAGGTCGTGGTGGAGGAGGTCGCGCCCTACCGGGGGACGATCACGGTCCGGGTGGGCGAACGGCGGGTCGTCCTGGGGACGCCGGTGGCGAACAAGATCTGGGTGGTGCCGCCCGGCCGGGGCGCCGCGGCCGAAACACGCAGTTAACGCTTCATCCCGGGGTGGTTTGCGCCGACAACCTCTACGTGGAACCGTTGCATTTGCGCGAAACGCGGGGGCCGATGCGGGTCCTCGTGGTGGAGGACGACCCCGCGCTCGGGCGGCTCATCCAGCTAGTTCTGGCGCAGCACTTCTCGGAAGTGCGGCTGGCGAAGTCGGGCGCTGAGGCGGTGGCCGAGCTGACGGCTGGGCACTTCGACGCCGTCGCGTCGGATATCAGCCTGCCGGACATGTCGGGGCTGGACGTGATCGCGCAGGCCCGGAAGCTGGCGCCGGCGGCCGGGATCGTCGCGATCACCGGGTTCGTGGATGTCGACACGGCGGTGCGGTCGATGAAGGCCGGGGCGGACGACTTCCTCGGGAAGCCGTTCGATGCCGAGATCCTGTGGCACGTGCTGAACAAGGCGGCAGACAACCGGGCGCGGCACATCGCTGCGGAGCAGGCAGCCGTGTACCGGCAGCTCGCGTACACCGATGCGCTGACAGGGTGCCCGAACCGGCGGTTCATCGACGAGTTCCTCGCCGATGCGGTGTTCCAGGCGAGGAAGCTCGAGCGGCCGCTCTCGGTGGCGTACCTCGACATCGACAACTTCAAGCTGCTGAACGACTTCGTCGGGCACGAGGAGGGCGACCGCGTGCTGCAGCGGGTCGTGCGGGCGCTCTCGGCGCACATCGAGCCGCCGGCGCAGTTCGGCCGGTTCGGCGGCGACGAGTTCGTCGTGGTGCTGCCGGGGCTCGGCGAGGAGCGGGCGCGGCGGCTGATGGAGAAGGTGCGGCGCGCAATCGGGCAGATCGAGGTGGTCAACGGGGCGCGGGTCACGCTGCCGACGCGGATTTCGGTCGGCGTGGCCGCGCTGCGGGAGGGGCAATCGCCGCGCGACCTCGTGGCGGAGGCGGAGGACGCGATGTACCTCGACAAGGCGGTGACGCCCGGGATGGTGACCGCCGCCATGGAGCGGGCGCTCACGCGGGACGAGGCGCTGCTGAAGGCCGGGAACGTGAAGGCGCTGCGGAACCTCGTAAAGGCGATCGACCGGCGGGATTCGTACACGCGGTTCCACAGCGACCATGCGACGCAGCTGGCGATCCGGCTGGGCAGCGACCTCGGGCTGGGCGAGGAGATGATGCAGGCGCTGGCCATCGGGGGGCCGATCCACGACCTCGGGAAGATCGTGGTGCCGGACGAAATCCTGCGGAAGCCGGGGCCGCTCACCATCGAGGAGCGGCGGGCGATGGAGGAGCATCCCGTGATGGGGGCGGCGATCACGGCGGCGGTGACGGACCTCGATTCGGTGGTGAACCTCGTGCGGCACCACCACGAGCGGTTCGACGGCGAGGGCTACCCGGGGCGGCTGAAGGGGCCGGAGGTGCCGCTCGCGACCCGGCTGTTCAGCATCGCGGACGCGTACTCGGCGATGACGACGGACCGGCCGTACCGGAAGGGGCTGACGCTGGAGATGGCGGCCGAGGAGATCCTGCGCGGGCGGGGCACGCAGTTCGACCCCGAGCTGGCCGAGGCGTTCGTGCGGATGATCGAGCGGAACGCCGGGGACGCCGCGCAGGGGCAGGCGGCGTGATGCGCGCGGCGCAGGCGGGGGCCTGGCTGATGCTCGGCTGGTGCGTGTTCGAGCTGGGCGCACGGGCGGCGCTGGGGATGCTGGCCGGGGGATGGACGGCCGCCGGTGCCGGCGCGGCAGCGGGCGCGGTCATCGCGGCGGCCCGGCGGCGGAGCTGAAGGCGGCGGCCCGACGGGCTACACTCCCCGCGTGCCGGCGGATGGCCGGCGCGAGGGGGTTCGGACGATGGCGCGACTTCCGTTCATGTCCCGGGACGACCTGCCCGAGGAGCTGCGGTACGTGTGGGACCGGAACGCCGTGGGGCGGGAGGTGCCGAACATCTTCCGGGTGATGGCGAACAACCCGGAGACGTGGCGGGCGTACCTGCGGCTGGGCAACGGGCTCTGGAACCACTGCGGGCTGGACGTCGCAACGCGGGAGCTCGTCATCCTGCGGACGGCGATCCTGCACCACAGCCAGTACGAATGGCACCAGCACGTGCGGATCGGGCGTCAGGCCGGACTGAGCGACGAGAAGATCGTGGCGCTCCACCACTGGAAGACGAGCCCGCTGTTCAACGAGACCGAGCGGGCCATCCTCGAGTACGTGGATGCGGTGAATGCCTCGGGGCATCCCGCGCAGGAGGTGCACGACCGCCTGGCGGCCCTCGTGCCGGCCGGGACGGTCGTCGGGGTCAACCTGCTGACGGGCTTCTACGGGATGACGGCGCGCTTCCTCGCGGCGATGGAGGTCGAGCTGGAAGAGCCGTTCGTGGGCTGGCAGCTGCACGGCTAACCGAATGTTTGCGAAACGGGGAGCACGCTGGAGGCGCGGCTGACTGCGCCGCGGAGGTAGCGCGATGACCATGGTCGACATCGAGACGTCGGTTGGGCCGGAGCGGCCCGGGGGCCAGGGGCTCGACCTTCTCCAGGAGGAATCCGGGAACCTCGCCATCCACAAGCTGCTGACCACGGAGGACGGCCGCGCGTGGACGGACTTCGTGGCGACGGCGCGGCAGGGGCGCGACGGGACCTGGTGGTACGAGGCGTGGGCCCTGCGGGGGATGGTCCGCTGGGTGCGGCGGTATGCCCCGGGCGGCGGGTACGAGTATGAGGTCGTGGAGGTCATCGGCGAGAACCCGCTGGCGCGGCAGGACTACCGGGCGCTGGCGACGTACGAAGAGGAGATGGCGGCGGCCGGCAACCCGGCGGACGTGCAGCAGGCGTACATCGAGCCGGAGCGTCTGACCTACCCGTACGCGTACGAGCGGATTTCGCAGCTGTTCGACAGCCCGAACGCGCCTGACCTCATCGTGAACCCGAAGAGCTACGCCTACGGGCGCCAGCCGGGCCAGCACGGGGCGCTCGACGTCGTGCAGTCGCGGTCGCCGCTGGTGTTTTCGGGGCCGGGCGTGAAGCGCGGAGTGATGATCGATGCGCCGGCGAAGCAGGTGGATATCGCGCCGACGATCGCGCACCTGATGGGCTTCCCGCTCATCGACGGGAAGGACATCACGGGACGGACCTCGAGCGAACGCGGCGCCGGGCCGGATGTCTACCTGAAGCGGCAGGACGGGCGGGTGCTCCACGAAGTGCTGGACGAGAGCACGGGCCGGCCGGAGCGGGTCTACCTCATCCTGCTCGACGGGCAGTCGCACACGGAGCTGCGGTACCGGCTGGAGCAGGAGCCGGGGGCGATCCCGAACCTGCGGCGGCTCATCGAGCGGGGGTGCATGCTGCAGTACGGGAGCATCACGAACTTCCCGAGCATCACGTGGCCGAGCCATAACGCCATCGGCACCGGCACGTGGAGCGGCCACCACGACATCGTGAACCCGACGTACTACCTGCGTGCCGAACGGCGGCAGGTTTCGCCGCAGGGCGAGCAATTCGAGACGGGCAAATACCTGAACGACGACGTCGAGACGCTGTACGAGGCGTTCAAGCGGGTCTACGGGCCGGGCGCGTTCACGGCGTCGATCAACGAGCCGTGCACCCGGGGGGCCGACCATGCCTCACTGGAGCGGCGGCTGGTGGGCGACCGCGGCCGGCTCATCGCGCTGACGAAGGAGACGGAGCACGAGATCAGCCCGCGGTGGTTCGAGGAGCTGGAAGAGGAAGGGCACAAGCTGCAGGGGCAGATCGACAACCGGGCGCTGGCGCAGGCGCGGCTGCTGTTCCTCGACGAGAGCCACCCGGCGCCGGTGTTCGTGTTCCACGAGTTCGCCCAGCCGGACAGCTCGGCGCACGACTACGGGCCGCACCACGAGGGCGCGCGGGCGGCGCTCGACGAGACGGACCGGCGCATCGGCCACATCCTGCGGACGCTCGAGGAACGGGGGCTGTTCGAGACGACGCTGTTCATCGTCACGACGGACCACGGGATGGCAACGCAGAACATCGAGCTGCGGGCGAATCCCTCGCGCATCCCGCAGCGGGACGGGATGGCGGCGGTGACCGCGGAGCCGTGCATCTACCTGCGCGACCTGCGGGTGGAGGTCGAGGTGACGCATGACGGCCGGTCCGCGCGGTTCGCGGTGATGGACAACGACGCCGACGAGCACGGCAAGTACCTGCCAGTCGCCGGGGCGGAGGTCGTCGTGACGGACCGGAAGGACGGCCTCGTGGCGCGGGTGCGGACGGACGAGAACGGGCTGGCGGCGTGCGCGGTGCCGGCCGAGCTGGAGCCGCGGGAGCTGCTCGCGGCGGTCCACGCTGAGGGGTTCAACCCGCGGCACGTCCGGCTGGACGGTTCGAACGTGTGCATCGACCTGCGCGAGGTGCTCTACGGGGCCGGGTGAGGGGCGGGTGGCGGAGATCGAGGCGGCGTGACTGGCCGCTTGCCTCACCTTCACGTGCACGGTAGATAAGACAGTTGCGTTCGCAGCCGGGACCGCGCGGCGGCCCGGACTCTTCGTATCCGGAAAGGCACAGGGTTGCACGACTATTCCAAGGTTCTCCCGCAGGCAACGCCGGAGACCCAGCCCTACTGGGATGGGTTGAAGGAAGGCAAGCTGATGCTCCAGCGCAACAAACAGACGGGCCGGGCGTACTTCCCGCCGCGGCCGTTCGACCCGCGCGACCCGTTCGCGGAGGTGGAGTGGTTCGAGGCGAGCGGCAAGGGCCGGCTCCTCAGCTACGTCATCAGCCACCGGCCGCCGCCGGGCTTCGAAGCGCCGTTCGCGATCGCCGTGGTGGAAACGGACGAGGGCATCAAGATGATGACGAACATCATCGACTGCCCGCAGACGCCGGAGGCGCTGCAGCTGGACATGCGGCTGGAGCTGGCGCCGACGAAGGTGAACGACGAAATCACGCTGCCGACGTGGCGGCCGGCGAAGGAGGCGTAGGATGCCGAAGCCAGGGAGTGTCGCGATCGTCGGGGCGGCGGAGCTCGTGTCGCCGGAGGGGCGGTTCCCGGAGCTGTCGCAGCTGGGGCTGCATGCGAAGGCGGCCATCATGGCGATGAAGGAAGCAGGGCTGAAGCCCTCGGACATCGACGGGGTGGCCTGCGCGGGCGCGAGCCCGACCGAGGTGGCGTTCTACCTCGGCATCACGCCGACGTACGTCGACGGGACGGCGGTGGGCGGCTGCTCGTTCATGATCCACGTCCGGCATGCGGTGGCCGCGATCGAATCGGGGCTGGCGAAGACGGTGCTCATCACGCACGGCGAGAGCGGGCGGTCGGGCATCGGGCGGGGCGGTTTCGGCTTCGCGCGGCAGTCGCTGAATGCCCAGTTCGAAGGCTGGACCGGCCCCATGGGCCCGCCGACGATGTTCACCGTCCCGGTGCTCCGGTACATGAAGACGTACGGGGTGACGGAGGAGCACCTCGCGATGGTGGCCGTGGTGCAGCGCGAGTACGCGGCCCGGAACCCGAACGCGATGATGAAGGACCCGATCACCATCGAGGACGTGCTGAACTCGCGGATGATCGCCTACCCGTTCCGGCTGCTGATGTGCTGCCTCGTGACGGACGGCGGCGGCGCGCTCATCCTGACCTCGGCGGACCGGGCGAAAGATTTCCCGACGAAGCCGGTGTACGTACTCGGCACGGGCGAGAGCGTGGAGACGCCGATGGTGAGCCAGATGGAGGACTTCACCAGCTCGCGGGCGTTCCGGGTGGCGGGGCCGCGGGCCTTCCAGGAGGCCGGCATCACGCACGACGACGTCGACCACCTGATGATTTATGACGCATTCGCCCACCTGCCGCTCTACGGGCTGGAGGACCTCGGGTTCGTCGGGCGCGGCGAGGCGGCGCAGTTCATCTGGGAGGGAAACACCCGGGCGAACGGCAAGCTGCCGCTGAACACGAACGGCGGCGGCCTGAGCTACACGCATTCGGGGATGTACGGGATGTACGCCCTGCAAGAGAGCGTGCGGCAGTGCCGTGGGACGGCGCCGGCGCAGATCCCGGGGGTGAAGGTGAGCGTGGCGCACGGGGTCGGCGGGATGTTCGCCGCCTCGGGCACGGTGGTGCTTTCGAACGAGCGGCCGTAAGGTTCGCTGACGACGACCTGATGCGATGCGAGGCGGGCCGGGCTGGCCCGCCTCCTTCGCGCACGAAGGAGGAGCAGGATGCCGCTCGTCATCGGGCTGGCGGGGACGATCGCCGCCGGGAAATCGACCGTGGCGCAGCTGCTGGTGGAGCGCGGCGCGCAGCACTGCGACGCCGATAAGCTCGTCCACCGGCTGTACGACCCGGGGACGCCGGGCTTCGCGCGGGTGGTGGAGGCGTTCGGCGTGGAGATCGTCGGGCCGGACGGCTATATCGACCGGAAGGTGCTCGGCGCGAAGGTGTTCGGCAAGCCGGCCGAAATGAACAAGCTCACCCGAGCAATTGGGTCGATCACGGAAGCGGTGAAGGGCGTCATCGACGGCTGGCGGGCGGAGCTGGGCGACGATGCGGTCTGCGTGATGGAGGCGGTGAACCTGATGGAGCCGGGGTACGCGCGCTGGTGCGACCAGACGTGGCTCATCGGGGTGGACGACGACATCGCGCGGCGGCGGCTGATCGAGACGCGCGGGATGTCGGAAGAGGAGGCGAACCAGCGGCTGGCGAGCATGGTGCCGCTGGCCGTGCGGGCGCCGGGCGCGGACTGGGTGTATCGGAACAACGGGACGCTGGAGGAGCTGCGGGACGCCGTCTACGGCGAGCTGGACCGGCTGCTGGCGAAGCGGGCGGCGGGCGAACCGCTGGAGTCGAAGTTCCCGGCGTGGTGGGCCGCGTTCCTCGAGCAGAACCGGGAGCGGCTGAAGCAGACGGGAGTGACCATCCCGGAGCGGGCGGACGCGCCGTGATCGCGGGCGCGATAGCGGGCGAGGGAGCGCTCCGGTAGCATCTCGGCGCACACCATTCGCACCGAGGAGAGAAGCACATGGCTGACGAAGGCTTCGAGTTCCCGGTCGACCGCACGCAGGTGATGCTGTTCGCGCGGTCGCTCCTGGACATCCGGCCGGAGTACTGGGACCCGAACGACCCGGCGACGAAGGCGGTCGGCGGGATCACGGTGCCGCCGACGTTCGTGCAGTGCAGCGCGCACTGGCAGCCGGACTATCCGCTGGACCTGACGCGCCCGCGGAAGGAGCCGCGCCAGCCGCGGCCGGAGGGCCAGGGCGGCGGCGGGCTGGGCCGCGGCCTGCACGCGGAGCAGCACTACGAGTACCACCACCCGATTTATGTCGGGGACACGCTGACGGTGACGACGCGGCCGGGCCGGCGCTGGGAGAAGGAGGGCCGCCGCGGCGGCAAGCTCCAGTTCTCCGAGACGATCACGGAGTACCGAAACCAGGACGGCGTGCTCTGCGTGACGGCGATCAGCGTCGGCGTGCAGACCGAAAAGGCTGTGGAGCAGTAGGAGGCGCGGCATGGCACTGCAGGTTGGCGACACGCGCGAGCAGGTGGTGATCGAGAAGGTCAACCGGACGCACATCGTGAAGTACGCGGGCGCGAGCGGCGACTTCAACCCGATCCACCACGATGAAATCTTCGCGAAGGAAGTGGCGGGCTACCCGTCGGTGTTCGCCCACGGGATGCTCTCGATGGGGCTGACCGGGCGGGCGCTCACGGACTGGCTCGGCGTCACGGCGCTGAAGCGGTACGGCGTGCGGTTCACGCGGCAGGTGTGGCCGGGCGATACGCTGACGGCGAAGTTCGAAGTCACGAAGGTCGAAGACGGCCTCGCGACCATCAAAGTGGTGACCGTGAACCAGAACGGCGAGACGGTCATCGAGGGCGAGGCGATCGCGAAGGCGGACGCCGTCTAGCGGTCGCGCGGTTCCCGGACGGAACGCACGAGGGCCGGCGCTGATGGCGCCGGCCCTCGCTTCGTTGCTGGCGCGCGGGCGGTCAGTCGCCGAGGCGGGGCGCCGGCGTCGCCGGGTGGACGCCGGGGCCGAGGACGCGGCCGTCGCGCTCGCTGCGGAGGCGCTCGACCACGGTATCGAGCGGGACGGAGCCGTGGTCGCCCTCGCCGCGGACGCGGAGGGAGACAGCGCGGGCCTCGGCTTCGCGGTCGCCGACGATGAGCATGTAGGGCACCTTCATCAGCTGGGCGTCGCGGATCTTGGCGTTCATCCGCTCGTTCCGGTCGTCCACCTCGACGCGGAGGCGGTGGGCGCGGAGGGCGGCGGCGACGTCCCGGGCGTAGGCGTGGTGGCGGTCGGCGATGGGGATGACGACGGCCTGGGTGGGCGCGAGCCAGAGCGGGAAGTTGCCTTCGTACTCCTCGATGAGGAGGGCGACCATCCGCTCCATCGTGGAGATGATGCCGCGGTGGACGATGATGGGCTGGTGGCGGGAGCCGTCCTCGCCGATGTATTCGAGGCCGAACTGTCGGGGGAAGTGGAAGTCGACCTGAATGGTGGCAAGGGTCTCCTCTTTGCCCTGGGCGGTCATGAACTGGACGTCGATCTTCGGGCCGTAGAAGGCGGCTTCGCCTTTCGCGGGGAAGTAGTCGAGGCCGAGGCGGTCGAGGACGCGGCGGAGGAGGGCCTCGCCCTTTTCCCACATCTCGGGGTTGTCGACGTACTTCTCCTTGTCGTCGGGGTCGCCGAGCGAGAGGCGATAGCGGTAGTTCTGGAGACCGAGGACGCCGTAGGCGTGCTCCATGAGCTGGAGGACGCCTTCGACCTCGGCTTCGACCATCTCCGGGCCGGTGCAGAAGATGTGGGCATCGTTGAGGGTCATGATGCGGACGCGGCTCATGCCGGTGACCTGTCCGCTTTTCTCCCAGCGGTGCATGTTTCCGAACTCGGCGATGCGGATGGGGAACTCGCGGTAGGAGTGGAGTTCGGAGGCGAAGACCATGATGTGGGAGGGGCAGTTCATGGGGCGGAGGACGTACTCCTCGCCTTCGCGCTCCATGATGGGGTACATCGCGTCGTGGAAGTGGTCCCAGTGGCCGGATTTTACGTAGAGCTGGCGCTTGGAGACGTTGGGTGTGACGACATGGCGGTAGCCGCGGTCGAGTTCGAGGTCTTCCATCCAGCGCTGGAGTTCGCGGCGGATGGTGGCGCCGTTGGGGAGCCAGACGACGTGGCCGGGGCCGGTCTCGTCGAAGAGTTCGAAGATTTTGAGCTCTTTGCCGATGCGGCGGTGGTCGCGGCGGCGGGCTTCTTCGAGCTGGCGTTCGTAGGCGGCGAGCTCTTCCTCGGTTTCGAAGAGGGCGCCGTACACGCGCTGGAGCTGGGGGTTCTTTTCGGAGCCGCGCCAGTAGGCGCCGGCGACGGAGGTGAGCTTGAAGGCGCCGATTTCGCCGGTGTGGTTGACGTGCCCGCCTTTGCAGAGGTCGGTGAAGGCGCCGTGGGTGCACTGGGTGATGGCGCCGTCCTCGAGGTCGCGGAGGAGGTCGAGCTTGAACGGCTGGTGCTTCCAGCGCTCGAGGGCCTCTTCGCGGGAGATGCTGGCCATCTGGAAGGGGAGCTTGCGGGCGACGCTCTCGCGCATACGGTTTTCGAGCCAGGCCAGGTCCTCGGGGGTGAGGGAGCGGGGGAGGCGGAAGTCGTAGTAGAAGCCGGTATCGATGGGCGGGCCGATGCCGAGTTCGGCATCGGGGAAGAGTTCGAGCATGGCCTCGGCGAGGACGTGGGCCGCGGAGTGGCGCATGCGGGCGAGGCGCTCCTCTTTGGGGAGGGCGGCGAGGTCGACGTGGGATTCGATGGGGGTAGCCACGGGCTGGGTGAACCTCCGGCGGGGTGTGGCGCGCCGCGTTGCCGGGACGAGCGGCGCGCTCGTGGTTCCACCCGGCTTCTCCGCGCGGAGGCACGGACTCGTTGGGGGCCGATAACGGGGCCTTCCGCGCGGCCTTATCGCCCGGTGCGGGCGCTTCGGCGCGGGCTCGCGGGTGGTGTTCGCCCGCCTGGCGCCGCGCTTTCAGCCGGTGGCGCGGCTCTCTGGTGATGGCGGCGGGCTACTCGTCCCGGTCGACGCCTGTGGCTGGCGGCTGGCCAGCCGCCTTCTGGTTGTCGACGAAAAGTATAGCACCGGGCGGCGCGGGGGCTTGCGGTTGGCCGTTCACTTGCTACAATGGAAAAGGCGTAATCTGCCCTGCGCAAGACCATGGTTCCCGAGAGGGAGAGAGGAAGCGACGAACTGAGCATGTCGGACGATGTCCTGGCCGATTCGACGATGACGAGCGACGACTCGGTGCTCGATGGCGTGCTGAGCCGCCTGTCCTCGTATGAGGAGGGGGAGGCCGCAGACGAGGACCTTGTCGGGCTCGGCCCGGAAGCCGAGGAGGAGAGCCCGCTCGACGAAGAGGAGGACGAGGAGGCGAGCATCGCGCTCCTGACCGAGGAGTCGGAAGGGATCGACGACCCGGTCCGGATGTACCTGCGCGAAATCGGGAAGGTCTATCTGCTCACGGCCGATGACGAGAAGCACCTGGCCCGGCAGATGGAGCACGGCCTGCACATCGAGGAGATCGAGAAGGAGTACGTCCAGAACTACGGGCACCCGCCTTCCGCGGGCCGGATCGCGGTGCGGCTGCTGGAGCAGTGGGCCGCGCTGCTGCCGGTGTACAAGGAGGCGAAGCGGTTCGTCGACGAGTTCGACAAGTTCGTGAAGCCGGGCCCGGACGGCGAGATGACGGTGGTGCGGAAGTGGCGCGACCCGAACGGGCGGAAGCTGAAGAACCTGAGCTATAGCGAGGTCATCGGCGACCCGCAGTTCCGCGGGCTCGTCGACGGGGAGATCGACCCGGACTTCAAACAGCACATCGTCAACAAGCTGAAGATTTCGGACGAGGACGCGCATCAGCGGATCGTGAAGCTGTCGATCGTGACGGCGGTGCTGACGCCGGAGCTCGTCCGGGAGATGGGCGAAGAGGCGGGCGGCGAAGAGCACCTCGTGCCGCCGGCGGATGACCTCATCGAGAAACTGGCGCCGCTGGAGGAGAAGCTCCGGTACCACTTCGACACCATCAAGCGGAACGGGCAGAAGGCGCAGCGGCGGCTGACCGAGGCGAACCTGCGGCTCGTGGTCTCGGTGGCGAAGAAGTACATCGGCCGGGGGATGTCGCTGCTGGACCTGATCCAGGAAGGGAACATCGGCCTCATCCGGGCGGTGGAGAAGTTCGACTACCGGAAGGGCTTCAAGTTCTCGACCTACGCGACGTGGTGGATCCGGCAGGCGATCACGCGGGCGATTGCGGACCAGGCGCGGACGATCCGCATCCCGGTCCACATGGTGGAGACGATCAACAAGCTGGTGCGGGTGAGCCGGCGGCTCGTGCAGGAGTACGGCCGGGAGCCGACGAGCGAGGAGATCGCGCGCGGGATGAGCGAATCGGGGAAGGGCGATGCCGCGCTCTTCACGCCGGAGCGGATCCGCGAAATCCAGAAGGTCTCGCAGGAGCCGGTGTCGCTGGAGACGCCGATCGGCGAGGAGGAAGACAGCCACCTCGGCGACTTCCTCGAGGACCCGAGCGCGCTGGCGCCGGCGGAGGCCGCGAGCCAGCAGCTGCTCCGCGAGCAGGTCGAAGACGTGCTCGCGAGCCTGACGGCGCGGGAGCGCCGGGTGCTGCAGCTGCGGTTCGGGCTGGAGGACGGCCGGAGCCGGACGCTCGAGGAGGTCGGCCGGGAGTTCGGCGTAACGCGTGAACGGATCCGGCAGATCGAGGCGAAGGCGCTGCGGAAGCTGCGCCATCCGAGCCGCTCGAAGAAGCTGCGCGACTACCTCGACTGAGCCGCGGAAGCGCGGAAAGAAGCACCGAACGGCGCCGGCCCCCGGGTTCCCCGGGGGCCGGCGTTTTCGCTAGCAGCCGGTTCGACCGTTCACCGCGAAGGGCGGAGAATCGGCGGCATGGCCGACCCGCGCGTGGTTTCGACGGAGCTGGTGTACCGGGGACGGCTGTTCGACGTCGAGCTGGCGACGCTGGAGATGGACGGCGGGGTCGTCGCGCGGCGCGAGACGATCCGCCACCCGGGGGCGGTGTGCATGGTGCCGGTGCTGGCGGACGGGTCGCTGCTGCTGGTCACCCAGTACCGGCACGCGGCCGGGCGGCGGCTGCTGGAGCTGCCGGCGGGGACGCTCGAGCCGGGCGAGGCGCCGGAGGCGGCGGTGGCGCGGGAGCTGCAGGAGGAGGTGGGGCACATCCCGGGGCGGGTGGTGCCGATGGGCGGGTTCTACGTGGCGCCGGGGTACACGAGCGAGTACATCCATCTGTTCGCCTGCCTCGAGCTGGCGGAATCGCGGCTGGCGGGGGATCAGGATGAGGACATCGAGGTCGAGCGGCGGACGCTCGCCGAGGCGCTGGCGGCGGTGGAGCGGGGCGAGATTTGCGACGCGAAGTCGGTGATCGGCGTGCTGCGCTGGGCGCGAATGGTCGAATCATCGAATCGGTAGGTGCGTGAAGGTTCTATAGCAGGCATGTATGAGCGCTGATTGAACGCGCCGGGGGCCGGTCGTAGGATTCGCGGGGAACTGCGGCAGGCGGCCGGTGCGGAGGCTCGCCGGGTCCGGTCCTGTCCGCCCGGGAGACCAGCCTGAGCCGGGCGGGCGACGTCCAAGGAGGGGGGCATGCTCTCAGGGACACGGGCGCGCGGCGTGCAGCCGTTGCGGCAGCGGCGCGTGAGGCCGCGAATCTGGATCCTGGACTTCTACGGCTCGGCGATTGGCAAGAAGGCGGTGATGGCGATCACCGGCATCGTGCTGCTCGGCTTCGTGCTGGTGCACATGCTGGGGAATCTGCACCTCTACGAAGGCGCCGAAAAGATGAACTGGTACGGAGAGTACCTGCGGGAGATCGGCGAGCCGATCCTGCCGCGCACGGGGCTCCTCTGGGTCGTCCGGAGCGTGCTCATCCTGGCGTTCGCGCTGCACATCCACGCGGCCTATTCGCTGACGGTGATGAACCGGCAATCGCGGAAGACGAAGTACCAGGGCGGGCGGGATTACATCGCGGCGAACTACGCGGCCCGGACGATGCGGTGGAGCGGGGTCATCGTCGGCCTGTTCGTCATCTATCACCTGATGGACCTCACCTGGGGCATGGGCGGGGCGGACTTCACGAAGGGCGAGCCGTACCAGAATGTGGTGGCGAGCCTTTCGCGATGGCCGATCGCGGGCGTCTACATCGTGGCGAACCTGCTGCTGGGGATGCACATCTACCACGGGGCGTGGAGCCTGTTCCAGTCGCTCGGCTGGTCGCACCCGCGGTTCAACCACTGGCGGCGGGCGTTCGCGGTGGCGTTCGCGGCCATCATCGTCATCGGCAACGTGTCGTTCCCGATTGCCGTGCTGACGGGCATCGTGGAGTAGGGGGAAGGCCATGCTGGATGCGAAGATCCCCGCGGGGCACATCTCGGAGAAGTGGAGCAACGCGAAGTTCGAGACGAAGCTCGTTGCGCCGCAGAACCGGCGGAAGTTCGAAATCATCGTGGTCGGGACGGGGCTGGCCGGCTCCTCGGCGGCGGCGACGCTCGGGGAGATGGGCTACAACGTCAAGGTGTTCTGCTTCCAGGACAGCCCGCGGCGGGCCCACTCGATCGCGGCGCAGGGCGGCATCAACGCGGCGAAGAACTACAAGAACGACGGCGACTCCGTCTTCCGGCTGTTCTACGACACGATCAAGGGCGGCGACTACCGGGCGCGGGAGGCGAACGTCTACCGGCTCGCCGAGATCAGCGTGCAGATCATCGACCAGTGCGTCGCGCAGGGCGTGCCGTTCGCGCGCGAGTATGGCGGCCTGCTCGATAACCGGTCGTTCGGCGGCGCCCAGGTGGCGCGGACGTTCTACGCCCGCGGCCAGACGGGCCAGCAGCTGCTGCTCGGGGCGTACCAGGCGCTTTCGCGGCAGATCGAAGCGGGCACGGTGAAGATGTACCCGCGGACGGAGATGCTCGACCTGGTCGTCGAAAACGGCCGGGCGGTCGGCATCATCACGCGGGACCTCGTGACGGGCGAAATCCAGCGGCACGCGGGCCATGCGGTGGTGCTGGCCACGGGCGGCTACGGGAACGTGTTCTACCTTTCGACGAACGCGAAGGGGAGCAACGTGACGGCGGCGTGGCGGGCACACAAGAAGGGCGCCTACTTTGCCAACCCGTGCTTCACCCAGATCCACCCGACGTGCATCCCGGTGAGCGGCGACTACCAGTCGAAGCTGACGCTGATGAGCGAGTCGCTGCGCAACGACGGCCGGATCTGGGTGCCGAAGAACCCGAACGACACGCGGCCTCCGAACCAGATCCCCGAGGAGGAGCGGGACTACTACCTCGAGCGGATGTACCCCTCGTTCGCGAACCTCGTGCCGCGCGACGTGGCCTCGCGGGCGGCGAAGCGCATGGTGGACGCGGGCTACGGGGTCGGGCCGCTGAAGAACGGGGTGTACCTCGACTTCAAGACGGCGATCGAGCGGCTCGGGCGGTCGGTCATCGAGCAGCGGTACGGCAACCTGTTCGACATGTACGAGAACATCGCCGGCGAGAACCCGTACGAAGTGCCGATGCGCATCTACCCGGCGGTGCACTACACGATGGGCGGCCTGTGGGTCGACTACAACCTGATGTCGAACCTGCCGGGGCTGTTCGTGCTGGGTGAGGCGAACTTCAGCGACCACGGCGCGAACCGGCTCGGCGCTTCGGCGCTCATGCAGGGGCTGGCGGACGGCTATTTCATCCTGCCGACGACGATCGCCGGGGACCTGGCGCCGCAGCTGAACACGCCGGTGCCGTCGACGGATTCGCCGGCGTTCCGCGAGGCGGAAGAGGCGGTGCGGGAGCAGATCAACCGGTTCCTCACCATCAAGGGCAGCCGCTCGGTGGATTCGTTCCACCGCGAGCTGGGCAAGCTGATGTGGGATTACTGCGGGATGGCGCGGAACGCCGACGGGCTGAAGCACGCGCGGCAGCGGATCGCGGAGCTCCGCGAGGAGTTCTGGAAGGACGTGAAGGTGCTGGGCGAGGGCGAGAGCCTGAACCAGTCGCTGGAGAAGGCCGGCCGGGTGGCGGACTTCTTCGAGCTGGCGGAGCTGATGTGCCAGGACGCGCTGCACCGGGAGGAATCGTGCGGCGGGCACTTCCGGGAGGAGTACCAGACGCCGGACGGCGAGGCCCAGCGCGATGACGAGCACTTCGCGTACGTGGCAGCGTGGGAGTACTGCGGCCCGGGCAAGGACGCGAAGCTGCACAAGGAAGACCTGGTGTTCGAATACGTGCACCCGACGCAGAGGAGCTACAAATGAGCACGCTGAACCTGACCCTGAAGGTGTGGCGGCAGGCCGGGCCGAACGACCCGGGGCGTTTCGAGGTGTACGAGGCGAAGGGCATCAACGAGGACATGTCGTTCCTCGAGATGCTGGACGTGGTGAACGAGCGGCTCATCGCAGAGAACAAGGAGCCGATCGCCTTCGACCACGACTGCCGCGAAGGCATCTGCGGCTCCTGCGGGATGGTCATCAACGGGGTGCCGCACGGCCCCAAGAAGCTGACGACGACCTGCCAGCTGCACATGCGGAACTTCAAGGACGGCGACACGATCGTGGTGGAGCCCTGGCGGGCGACGGCGTTCCCGGTGATCAAGGACCTGGTGGTCGACCGGTCGGCGTTCGACAAGATCATCCAGGCGGGCGGCTACATCACGGCGCCGACGGGAGCGGCGCGGGATGCGAACAGCATCCTCATCCCGAAGCAGATCGCCGACCAGGCGTTCGACGCGGCGGCGTGCATCGGGTGCGGCGCCTGCGTGGCGGCGTGCCCGAACGGTGCGGCGCAGCTCTTCACGGCGGCGAAAATTTCGCACCTGAACCTGCTGCCGCAGGGCCAGCCGGAGCGCTGGAGCCGGACGGTGGCGATGGTCGACACGATGGAGGAGTACTTCGGCAGCTGCACGAACTACGCGGAGTGCGAGGCGGTCTGCCCGAAAGGGATCAGCATCGAGTTCATCGCGAAGATGAACCGGGACTACCTGAAGGCGAAGTTCAAGGACCGCAGGGCGGTGGTGAAGGTCGACATGACGGAGGCGGCCGGCTGACGTTCGGCCGCAGCATCCCCTAGGGCGGCCGGCGCCGGCGGGTCAGGGAAGCGCCCGATATCGAGGCTGGCAGGGGCTCCCGAGACTGGTGGAGACACCGACTCGGGAGCCTTCGTATGTCCGGAACCGGGAGCCGCGGGCTGCTTTCGCGGGTATCCGTCGCCAACCTGCTGCTGGCGGCGTGCTTCGGCACCGTCGCCCTCATCGCGGTGATGGGCGGGATGGGCTATGTGTTCCTGTCCGACGCGGGCGAGAGCGGGAAGGCGAAGCTGCTCGGGGGCCTCGCCGCGGCTGCGGGGTTCGGCGCGACGGCGGCCGGGCTGTGGCTCTGGCGGCAGATCCGCGCCGGGTCGGAGCCGGTGGTGCGGGCGGCGCGAGACCTCGCGCTGGGCATCCTGCCAGCGGAGCCGCCCTCCGGCGGAGTCGGGGAGTTCGCCGAGCTGGCGGATTCGTTCGGCGAGGCGATCACCCACCTGCGGCGGCTGAGCGAGGTCGCGCAGAAGATCGCCGCGGGCGACCTCACGACACCGGTGCCGAAGGTTTCGGAACAGGACGTGCTCGGCTGTGCCATGCAGGGCATGGTGGACAACCTGCGCGACGTGGTCGGCAAGGTGCTCACCGGGACGCGGGAGGTCGTGTCGGCGGCGGAGGAGGTGGACCGGTCCTCTGAGCTGATGCGGAGCGCAGCGCAGGAGATCGCGAACGCGACGGGCGAGGTGAGCTCGGCGTCGGTGCACCTGGCCGAGCTGGCCGCGACCTCTGACCGGGACGCGGCGGAGCTCTCGGGCGCGCTCGAGGCGATGGTCGAGAGCGCGCAGGAGAGCGCCGAGGCGGCGCGAGCGTCGCGGGAGGAGGCGGAGCGGATCGGCCAGCGGATCGCCGAGGTGACGGTGCACGCCTCGCGGGTGGCGGATGAGGCGGCCCGCAGCCAGGAGGTCGCGACGGAAGGGTACGAGGCGGTGCAGCTGGCGATCCGGGCGATCGACGGGCTGGCGGCCTCGGTCGAAGCGACGGCGCGCACGGTCGACGAACTGGGGACGTTCGGCGAGCAGATCGGCGACATCGTGCGCACGATCGACGAAATCGCGGGGCAGACGAACCTGCTCGCGCTGAACGCGGCGATCGAAGCGGCGCGGGCGGGCGAGCAGGGCCGGGGGTTCGCTGTGGTGGCCGACAGCGTGCGGGCGCTGGCCGAGCGCTCCTCGGCAGCGACGAAGGAGATCGCGGCGCTGGTCGGGCGGGTGCAGGAGGGCACCCAGCAGGCGGTCGCGGCGATGACGGCGGGGGTCGCGCAGGCGGAGGAGGGCCGGACGGTCTCGGCGCGAGCGGGCGATTCGCTGCGGGCGATCATCGAGGCGGTGCGGGGCTCGACCGCGCAGATGCAGGGCATCGCGGCGGAGATCGGCAGCCTGAAGGCCGGCGCCGAGCGCATCGTAGCGGCCGTGACGACGATCGCCGCGGGCGCGGAGCAGTCGGCGGAGCGGGCAGCCGAGACGGCGCGGGCAGCGGCGTCGCTGCGGAGCGCGGTGCTGCAGGTCGCGGCGACGAGCGAGGAGAACTCGGCGGCGGCCGAGCAGGTGGCGGCTTCGACCGAAGAGCTGACGGCCCACGCCGGGCAGCTGGACCAGACGGCGAAGCGGATGCAGGCGCTGGCGCAGGACCTGAAGGCGACCTCGGAGAAGTTCGCCTGGGAGCGGCGGAAGACCGACGTGCCGGTCGCGGTGGACCGGCGGAGGCGGCCGGCTGCCTGAAGGCCGGCAGGGTCCCGCCCGGGCCGTGTGACGGGGCCGGCAGCGCTCCGGTAACGTAGACGGCGTGGGACGGCGCCGAACGAGGAAGGCCGAACGGCGGCTCCAGCAGCGGGGCCGGGCCTGGTGGGAGGACACGGGGCCGGGCCGGGGTGCGGATTTCCCGCCGGCGGCCCCGCTGCCGGCGTTCGACCCGGGCGACGCGTGGGCGGACGACCCGTGGGACGACGGCGATCTGCTGGCGGCGTTCAGCGGCGGGCGCGGCACGGCGGCAACCCGAACCTGCGGGGACTGCCGGGAGTTCGTGGAGGACGGCGAGCTGGGGCGGGGGACGTGCCTGCACCCGGGGAGCGGAGTGCTGCACCCGTGGACGGACACGGCGGGGTGCGATTTCTGGAGCCGCGGCGGGCGGCGGTGAGCATCGCGCTGATGACGCGCCTACAAGATCTTGTGGTTCCCGGCGGATCGCACCCCAGATCTAGTTGACAGGGCCGCGCCGGGTGCTGCAGTATTCGCCCTGCGCCGCGCGGGCCCACAGGAACTGCGAAGGCGCCTACACACCTCAGGAGTTTATGTCGCGGTGCGGTGTCCCTACTGCCACTACCGGGATTCGCGGGTGACGGACAGCCGGTCGACGGACGACGGCATCCGGCGGCGGCGGCAGTGCATCCGCTGCGGCGAGCGGTTCACCACGGTGGAGCTCGTGCAGCTGGCGACCGTGCAGGTGGTGAAGCGGGACGGCCGGCGGGAGGAGTTTTCGCGCGAGAAGCTGCTGCGGGGTCTCCGGGCCGCGTGCGCGAAGCGGAACATCTCCGTCGGGCAGCTCGAGGGCATCGTGGCGGAGATCGAGGCGAAGGTGCTGGCGGATGGACGGGCAGAGGTGCCATCGCAGGTCGTGGGAGAACTTGCGATGGATGCGCTGCGGAAGCTCGACCACATCGCCTATATCCGGTTCGCCTCGGTCTACCGCTCGTTCGCGGACATCGAATCGCTGAAGGAGGCGGTGGAGCAGCTCGAACAGGGCCGGGTGCCGACGTTCGAGGAGCGCACGCTGCAGCTTTCGCTGCCGGAACCGGAGCCGACCGACCTGCGCGCGGCGCGGGTCCAGCGCGAGGCGCCCGGGGCGCTGGCGGAATCGGCACGGTAGCGCCGTGAAGATCTGGGAAGTCCACGCGAGCCTGGGGCACGCGCCCATCCGGACGACGCCGGACGGCGACGCCGACGTCGGCGGGCTGCTCCTTTCGGAGAAGGCGTACCTGCTCGTGATGCGGGTGATGCGCCCGCAGGAGCTCGCGCGGCTGGTCGAAGCCGAAGGCCCGGCCAGCGCGGCCGAGCGGCTGATCGCGCTGCTCGCCGGCGAGGGTGTGGATGGGACGGGGCGGACACTGGTGATGGGCCGCACGCGGCTCGGCGAGCCGATTTTGCGGAGAAGCGACGAGCCGGCGCCGGCGGAGGCCGGTCGCTGGCAGCCCTAGACAGAAAGAACAAACGTTCGTAATCTACGGCCCCACCCCGACGGGGCCGCCAACAAGGGAGGAAGGCCATGGTCACCACGACGCACGATTTGCCCGGGCTTGGGGGCGACTTTCGCCCCGCGGAGCTTTCGCACAACGCGAAGGTGGTGATCGAACGCCGGATTGCGAAGCGGAACGAGCAGGGCGACGCGGTCGAGACGCCGGATGAGGTGTTCCGCCGGGTGGCGCGGAACCTGGCGGAAGCCGAGCTGCGGTTCGGCGGCACCGAACAGGACCGGGCCGCAGCCGAGGAGTCGTTCTACCGGCTGATGGCCTCGCTGGACTTCCTGCCGAACTCGCCGACGCTGGTGAACGCGGGCCGTGAGCTGCAGCAGCTCTCGGCGTGCTTCGTCCTGCCGGTGCCGGATTCGATCGAAGGGATCTTCGAGGCGATCAAGCAGACGGCGATCATCCACAAGTCGGGCGGCGGCACCGGCTTCGCGTTTTCGCGCCTGCGGCCGGCGAACGCGAAGGTGAAGACGACGATGGGCGTGGCGAGCGGGCCGGTGTCGTTCATGAAGGTGTTCGATGCGGCGACGGAGGCGATCAAGCAGGGCGGCACCCGCCGCGGCGCGAACATGGGCATCCTCCGCGTCGACCACCCGGACATCGATGAGTTCATCGAGATGAAGGCGGACATGACGACGCTGACGAACTTCAACATCAGCGTGGCCGTGACCGAGGCCTTCATGGAGGCGCTGGAGCGCGGGACGACGTACGACATCATCGACCCGCAGACGGGCGAGCCGATGGGCAAGCGCGACGCCCGCGAAGTGTGGGAGAAGATGGTGCGGAACGCCTGGAAGAACGGCGACCCGGGCGTGGTGTTCATCGACCGGATCAACGCGGGGCGGGCGAATCCCGTGCCGAAGCGCGGCCCGATCGAATCGACGAACCCGTGCGGCGAACAGCCGCTCTACCCGCACGATTCGTGCAACCTCGGCTCCATCAACCTGAAGAACTTCACGGTGGGCGAGCCGGGTTCGAAGCGGGTGGACTTCGACCGGCTGCGGACGACGGTCTGGCGGTGCGTCCACATGCTGGACAACGTCATCGAGATGAACGCCTACCCGATCCCGGAGATTGCGGAGACGTCGCACGCCATCCGGCGGATCGGCCTCGGGGTGATGGGCTGGGCGGACATGCTGATCGACCTGCGCATCCCGTACAACTCGGAGGCGGCGCTGCAGCTGGCGCGGGACGTCATGTCGTTCATCCAAAGGGAGGCGGACGCGGCGAGCGAGCAGCTGGCCCGGGTGCGCGGGAACTTCCCGGACTGGGCCGATTCGATCTACGGGCCGAAGGGGCCCGAGGGGCCGCGGCCGATGCGGAACGCGACGCGGACGACGATCGCGCCGACGGGCACGCTGAGCATCATCGCGAACTGCTCGGGCGGCATCGAGCCGGTGTTCGCGCTGGCGTTCATCCGCTCGCACTACCTGGACAAGAACGACCCGACGAAGCGGACCGAGCTGACCGAGGTGAACGAGCAGTTCGAAGCGGTGGCGCGGGCGGAGGGCTTCTACAGCGACGAGCTGATGCGGTTCCTCGCGGAAGGCGGCCACCTCGCCGAGCGGCCGGAAGTGCCGCAGTGGGTGAAGGACGTCTTCGTCACCGCGCACGAAATCGCGCCGGAGTGGCACGTCCGGATGCAGGCGGCCTTCCAGCAGTTCACCGACAACGCGGTCTCGAAGACGATCAACTTCCCGAACTCGGCGACGATCGACGACGTGCGGATTTCGTACGAGCTGGCATACCGGACGGGCTGCAAGGGCATCACCATCTACCGGGACGGCTCGCGCGAGTTCCAGGTGCTGAAGCACGCGGAGAAGTCGGACGCGGAAAAGGCGGTCGAGGCGGCGCAGGCGATCGTGGCGCAGGCCGCCGGGCCGGTGCGGCGGCGGCTGCCGGACGAGCGGCAGGCGATCACGCACAAGTTCCGGGTCGGCGAGCAGGAAGGCTACATGACGGTCGGCCTGTTCGAAGACGGGACGCCGGGCGAGGTGTTCATCAACGTTTCGAAGCAGGGGTCGACCGTTTCGGGGCTGATGGACACCGTGGCGATGCTGACGAGCTACGCGCTGCAGTACGGCGTGCCGCTCTCGGAGCTGGCCTCGAAGCTGAAGAACACGCGATTCGAGCCGAGCGGCCCGACGAGCAACAAGGAGATCCCGATCGCGACGAGCATCGTGGACTACGTGTTCCGGTGGCTGGAGCTGAAGTTCGGCGGTTCGAAGGCGGCGGCGCAGCCGGCGCTCATCCCGCCGGACCTCGTGGTGGAGAGCACGGGCCCGAGCGTGGCGGCGAAGCTGCACAGCGACGCGGTCGCGAGCGGGGTCGGCTGCCCGGAGTGCGGCGCGGTGCTGTACTACGCGGAGGGCTGCCTCGTCTGCCACAACTGCTTCTACAACAAGTGCGGCTGAGCTGACCGGCCGGACGCCGCAGCACAGGAGGGGCGCGGGGATTCTCCCGCGCCCCTCCTGCCGTTCGACAGCGGGGCGGAGGGCCGCCACAATCGAGCCATGGGGTTCTATTACGGGCCGAGCTCGCCGCAGGATGACCCGCCGCCGGGCTCGTGGAAAGAGACGTTCGTCATCATCTGGGTCGTGTTCAAGACGCTGGCCCTGCCGCTCGGCCTGCTGTTCGGCGCTATCCTGGGGTTCGTCATCGTGCTCTGGGCGTTCCTGACCTCGGCGCTGCTGGGGCTCGCGCTGCTCGGGCTGATCGTGGCGGCCGTCGTCGCGCGCGGGGTTTGGGAAGCGCGGCACCCGCCGGACCTGCCGTGACGGCTGCGATGACGTCGATCGCCGACCGGGTCGCCGGGGTGCGGCAGCGCATCGCGCGGGCGTGCGAGCGCGCGGGGCGGGACCCGGGCGGGGTCCGGCTGATTGCGGTGAGCAAGACGTTCGGGCCGGAGGCGGTCGCCGAGGCACTGGCCGCAGGGGTGACGGACTTCGGCGAAAACCGGGTGCAGGAAGCGCTGCCAAAGATTGCGGCGGTCGCGGGTGTCGCCGCCGAGCGCGGGCTGCCGGCGCCGCGCTGGCACATGGTGGGGCACCTGCAATCGAACAAGGCCCGGGCGGCCGCGGGGGCCTTTGCTATACTCCACGGCATCGATTCGACCCGCCTCCTGGACGTGCTGGAGCGTACCGCCGGGGACCGCATCATCCCCGTGCTGCTCGAAGTGAACGTCGCCGGCGAAGCGACGAAGTACGGCTTCGCGCCGGACGATGTGGCGGCCGCCTTGGCGTATGCGCGGGGACTCAGCCGGGTGCGGGTCGAAGGGCTGATGACGGTTGCGCCGCCGGTCCGCGACCCCGAGGAGGCGCGGCCGGTGTTTCGCCAACTGGCAGGCCTGGCACGCGAGTGCGGCCTGCGCGAGCTGTCGATGGGCATGACCGGCGACTTCGAGGTCGCCATCGAAGAAGGAGCGACGATGGTGCGCATCGGCCGGGCGATTTTCGGAGAACGGGCATGAAGGCAGCGATCGTCGGCGGCGGCGTGATGGGCGAGGCGCTCCTCGCCGGGGCGCTGGACCGCGGCATCTTCGAACCGGCGGATGTGACCGTCGTCGAAAAGGTCGAGGCGCGCCGGACGCAGCTCCGCGCGGCTTACGGCATCGAGGCGACGGGCGATTTCGGGCCGATGGGCGATGCGGGGCTCGTGGTCCTCGCGGTGAAGCCGCAGGAGCTGGCGACGGTCAAAGGCAGGGTGCGGCCGGGCGCGCTCATCCTCTCGATCATGGCGGGGGTGCGGATCGCCACGATCCAGGCGGCGTTCGACCACCCGTTCGTCGTGCGGGCGATGCCGAACACGCCGGCGGCGATCCGGGCCGGGATGACGGCCTGGACGGCTGCGCCGGCGGTGACGGTCGAACAGCGGAGCGTGGCGCGCCAGCTGCTGGGCGCCATCGGCCGCGAGGTGTACGTGGACGACGAGCGGAAGGTCGACATGGCAACGGCGGTGAGCGGGAGCGGGCCGGCGTACGTGTTCCTGTTCATCGAGGCGCTCATCGAAGGGGCGGTCACGGTCGGGCTGCCGCGTGCGCAGGCCGAGGAGCTGGTGGTGCAGACGGTGCTGGGCGCGGCGCAGTACGCGCAGGAGAGCGGGAAGAGCGCCGCCGAGCTGCGGGCGATGGTGACCTCGCCGGCGGGTACGACCTCGGCGGGGCTGCTCGAGCTGGAGAAGGGCGCGCTGCGCGCATCGGTCATCGAAGCGGTGCGGGCCGCGTTCGCGCGAGCGGTCGAACTCGGGGGGCCGGCGTGAACCCCGCGATCGCGCAGCTGTTCACGCTGTTTCTCTGGCTGCTCATCCTCGCGATCTTCCTGCGCTCGCTGATGAGCTGGTTCCCGATCAGCCAGGACAACGAGGTCGCGCGGCTGCTCTACCGCATCACGGAGCCGCTGCTGGAGCCGGTGCGGCGGGTGCTCCCGCGGACGGGGTTCATCGACTTCTCCGGGATGGTGGTGATCATCCTGCTGTACGTGATGATTTCGGTGGTGCAGCGCGCCGCGGCGCAATGATGACGGGGGCTTCACCGGCCGATCTGGTAAGCTGGAAGCAGCGACGCCGGGGGGTCGAGCCATCAATCCGTACGTTGCCCAGCTGACGTTTACCTGGCTGAACATCCTGACCTGGGCGATCATCGCGCGGGCGCTGCTGAGCTGGCTGCCGGTCGACCAGGCGAGCCCGCTGTACCAGCTGCTGTTCCGCGTGACGGAGCCGATCATCGACCCGTTCCGGCGGGTGATGCCGCGGGCCGGGATGATCGACCTCTCGCCCATGATGGCGATCCTGGCGCTGCTGGTGATGCAGCAGCTGGTCGCGATGCTGGTGGCCCCGGCCTGAACGGCGCCGGGGCGGGCCGGGGGCGTGCGCGGCACTCGATCCGAGCGGGCGGCGGTGTGACACTTTCCCTGTGAGCAGCGCAATCGCGGCGCGGGAGATTCGGCGGAGCTACGGCGACCGCGCCGCGCTGGACGGCTTCACGCTGGAGGTCCCTGCAGGGTCGATTTTCGGGGTCCTCGGGCCGAACGGGAGCGGCAAGAGCACGTTCCTCGCGCTCGTCGCGGGGGCCGAACGGCCGCCGAGCGGGACGCTGACGATCCTCGGCGAAGCGCCGCACCCGCGGCTTCGGGCGCGCATCGGCACGGTCTTCCAGGAGAACGCTTCGGACCCCCTGATGAGCCCGCGCGAGTACCTGCTGTTCGCAGCGACGCTGTTCGGCGTCGAGGGCCGGGCGGCGCGGCGGCGCGCGGACGAGCTGCTCGAGCGGTTCGGCCTCGCGGGGCGCGCGAACGACCCGATCAGCACCCTCTCCGGCGGCACGCGGCGGCGGCTCGAAGCGGCGCGCGCGCTGCTCCACCGCCCGGAGCTCCTGCTGCTCGACGAACCGACGACCGGGGTCGACCCGGAGGAGCGGCGGCTGCTCTGGGAGACGGTGCGGGCCGAGCGGGGCGGCGCGACGGTGCTGCTGGCGACGAACGACCTTCACGAGGCGGACGCCGTCTGCGACCTCGTGGCGTTCGTGCAGGCCGGACGGGTGGTCGCGGCGGGGGCGCCGGCGGAGCTGAAGCGGGACCTGCGCCGCCAGGCGGTGCGCGTCGAGCTGAACGGGGCCGACCCCGACGCCGCGAAGCGCATCGCCGCCGAGGCAGGCCTCGACCGCGTGACCGTGCTCGATGGCGAGGTGCTGGTGATGACGGACGATGCGACGGCGCTGGTGCCACGGCTCTTCGCCGCCGCGGGGAACGCGATCCGGGGGCTGCGCATCGAAGAGGCTTCGCTGGAGGACGCGTATTTCCAGTTCATCCAGCGGCGCGCGGAGGCGGCGCGGTGAGCGGGGTGCGTGCCGCGGCGGCGATCGCGCTGCGCGACCTGAAGAGCGTAGCCCGGGCGCGTTCGCAGCTGTACTCCTCGGTGCTGACGCCTCTGCTGTTCCTCATCTTCCTCGGCAACGGGGTCTCGCACGGGCTGGAGCCGGCGGCGCTGCCGGCGGGGAACTTCACGGCGTACCTCGTGGCGGGGACGGTGGTGATGACGTCGGTGTTCTCATCCACGTTTTCGTCGGCGTCGTACTACCGGGACCGGGATAGCGGCTTCCTGCGGCTGCTGCTCTCGAGCCCGCATTCGCCGCGGACGGTGATGCTGGGGAAGTCACTGGCGGCGATGACGATCGGGGCGCTGCAGGCGGCGCTGGTGCTGGCGGTCGCCGCGCCGTTCGTGGATTTCGGCTGGCAGTACGGCATCGGGGGCGGCATCGCGCTGGCGCTGCTGACGGTGGTGCTGCTGAACCTGATGCTGACGGGGCTGGCGCAGGCGCTGGCGACGCGGGTGCATTCGATGCAGGGCTTCCACCTGGTGATGAACCTGGCGCTCTTCCCGCTGCTGTTCTTCTCGGGCGCCTTCTTCCCGGTGGACGGGCTGCCGGCGTGGATGAAGGTGCTGGCGTACGTGAATCCGCTGACCTACGCGGTCGACGGGCTGCAGCTGGCGACCTACGCGACGGGCAGCGGCGGCTTCATCGGCTACGGGATCGATTTCGCGGTGCTGGGTGTGCTCGGCGCTGCCGTGTACGGGCTCGGACTCAGCCGGGTGCCGAAGCTGACCTATTCGGGCCAGTAGCAAGGGCGGCGACGAACGCAAGACGGGGACGATGCAGTGCATCGTCCCCGAAGCGGGTTCGAACCGTGCGCCCGGGTGTCAGGACGCGAGGGCGGCGCGGGCCTGGTCGGCGAGCTTCGCGAAGGCGTCGGGCCGGGTGACGGCGAGGTCGGCCAGCATCTTCCGGTCGAGGTCGACGCCGGCCTTCTTGAGGCCGCTGATGAGGCGGCTGTAGGTGAGGCCGTTGAGGCGGGCGGCGGCGTTGATGCGCACGATCCAGAGTTCGCGGAAGTCGCCTTTGCGGTCGCGGCGGTCTTCGTAGCTGTAGCGCAGCGCGTGGAGCATGCTCTCGTTGGCGCGGCGGAACAGCCGGTGGCGCTGGCCGGCGTGGCCTTTGGTAAGGGCGAGGACTTTCTTATGTCGTCGATGGGCGGTGACGCCCCGCTTGACGCGGCTCATGGGTCAATCTCCGGGTGGTGCGGCTCAGCCCTGGCCGGCGAGGAGCCGGCGGACGAGCTTGGTGTGGGAGCTGGCGACCTCGACGGTGCGGCTGTAGAGGACGTTGACGGGGCCGCGCTTCTTCCGGCGGAAGTTGTTGCGGCTGCCGTACATCCGCATGATCTTGCCGCCGCCGGTTACGCGGAAGCGGGAGGCGGCGCCTTTGTGGGTCTTGAGCTTGGGCATCGGTTACTCCTCGTCGGCGTCGTCGCCGTCATCGTCGTCGATATCGTGGCCGTCGTCGCCGACGACCGGGGCAGCTGCGGCGGCCGCTGCGATGGCCGCCTCCTCCTCATCGGAGGGTTTGCCGCTGGCGGCGGGCTGCTGGGCGGCGGCCTTGGCCAGGGCAGCGATCTTTTTCTTGTCGGGCGCGAGGATGACGGTCATGTGGCGGCCTTCGAGCGTGGCCTCTTTTTCGACGGTCGCGATGTTTTCGAGGCTCTTCACGACGCGGTCGATGAGGGCTTTGCCGATCTGCGGGTGGGTGATTTCCCGCCCGCGGAACATGACCGTGACTTTGACCTTGTCCCCCTCCTTGAGGAGCTTCGCGGCGGTCCGGGTCTTGAAGTCGATGTCGTGGTCATCGATTTTCGGCTTCATGCGGACTTCGCGAAGCTGGACGTTTTGCTGGTGTTTGCGTGCCTCGCGCTCTTTCTTCGATTGTTCGTATTTGAAGCGGCCGAAGTCCATGAGCCGGGCGACGGGCGGGCTGGCCTGGGCGGCAACCTCGACGAGGTCGACGTCGCGCTGGCGGGCCATCGCGAGCGCCTCCGAGGTCTTGACGATGCCGATCTGGCGGCCCTCTTCGTCGATCAGGCGGACTTCCGGAACGCGGATGCGCTCGTTGATCCGTGGCTCCGGCGGTGCCGGCCGTGGTGGAACCTTAGGTCGTCTCCTCAAACTGCTCCCCGCAAGAGATTGAAACAGCTTCACATGCTAGCAAGGAAGGCGTGTTCTGTATATCCGGTAACGATGGCACGGCCTAGGATGGGGCGGGTATGAGCCAGCGCGTGACGACGGCGGTGATCCTGGCGGCAGGCCTCGGGACGCGGATGCTGCCGGCGACGAAGGCGGTGCCGAAGGAGATGCTGCCGGTGGTGGACCGGCCGCTCATCGACTACTGCGTGGACGAGGCGGTGGCCGCCGGCATTTCGCGCATCGTGTTCGTCATCGCCGAGGGGAAGGAGTCGATCCTCGAGCACTTCCGGGCCGGGGCGCGGGTCGAGACGGCGCTGCGGGAAACCGGCAACCAGGCGCTGGCCGATTCGCTGGCAGCGATCGCGGCGAAGGCCGAGTTCCACGCGGTCTACCAGCCGAAGCAGCTGGGCATCGCGCACGCAGTCGCCTGCGCGCGGGCGTACATCGAGGGGGAGCCGTTCGCGCTGCTGTTCCCGGACGACGTGATCCTGGGGGAGCGCTCGTGCACGGCGCAGCTGGTCGAGGCGTACGAGCAGACGGGCGGCACGGCGATCGCCGTCGAGCAGGTGGCGGACACGGACGTGCCGCAGTACGGGATCGTCGACCCGATCGATGACGCGAACCCGGCGCGGCTCCGGCGGGTGGTGGAGAAGCCGCGGCTGGAGGAGGCGCCTTCGCGGCTCGGCATCGTGGGTCGGTACGTGCTCGGGGCGAGCATCCTGCGGCACATCGACGAGACGCCGCCCGGGAAGAACGGCGAGCGGCAGATTACGGACGCAATCGCGCGGCAGATCGCGGCGGGTGAGCCGGTCTCGGCGCTGCGGTTCGAGGGCCGGCGGTACGATACGGGCCGGCCGCTCGGGTACATCGTGGCGAACGTGGCTGCGGCGATGCGGCGGCCGGAGCTGGCAGGCGGGCTCCGCGAGCGGCTCGCGCCGCTGCTGGAGGGGGAGTGCTGATGCGCATCCTGAGCATTTCGTTTCCGCTGCCGAACGTGGCGATCGACAACTACAACCCGGTCACGGCGCCGAACTACAACGACTACGACGCGGTGATCATCGACCCGGCGGGCATCGACCGGGTCGTGCGGGAGCTGGTGGACGAGGGGAAGGAGTACGAGGCGTTCGACGGGCGGCCGGTGCTGAACGTGCCCGGCTCGGCGACGGTCGCCGGGCTGGCCGACCAGCTGCGGCGGCGGCAGGAGGAGACGCGAAGGCTGCTGGAGGCCGGCGGCCTCGTCGTGGTGCTGGGGCGGCCGGACGCGTTCCAGGGCGGCGTAGTCGGGTTCGAAGGGTGCGACCGGTACCACTGGCTGCCGGCGCCGCCGGGGATGAGCTGGTCGGCGCCGTGGCTGCGGGCGGGCGAAGGGCGGACGGTGCGGGTTGCCGACGACCATCACCCGATGAGCGCGGTGCTGCGGGAGTTCCGTTCGGAGACGGCGTGGCGGGCGTGGTTCGACGACCGGCAGGCGGAGTTCCGGCGGCACGGACGGCCGATCGCGCTCGGCGGCTCGGGGGTGCCGATCGCGGCGGAGTTCGAGGTGCTCGGCGGCCGGGTGGTGTTCATCCCGGTGGTGATGGAGTCGTACGGGGCGCAGCGCTCCCAGCTCGCGCAGGCGCTGGTCGATGCCTGCCGGCAGCTGCGCGGGGCCGCAGGGCACGAGGAGGCGCCGTACTGGGTGCGGGGCGTCGCCGTCCCGGGGCTCGAACAGGTCGAGGCGGAGCTCGAGGAGGCGCAGGCAGCCGAGGCCGAGGCGCGGAGCCGGCTCGACGCCGTGCGCGAGCGGCACGACGCGCTCGCGCGGTACCGGGGCCTGCTCTGGCGGGACGGCGCGGGCTTCCGGGAGGCGGTCACGGCCGCGCTGCAGACGCTGGGCTTCGCCGTCGTTTCGGGGCCGGGCGAGCCGCTCGTTGCGCGGTCGGACGACACCACGGCGTTCATCGAAACCGAGAGTGCATCCGGGCAGGTGGCGGAATGGCCGTACGTCCGCCTGCAGCGGCGCATCGAAGCCGAGGTGCTGGCGGGCCGGCCGGCGCCGAAGGGCGTCGTCATCGTCAACGGGTACCGGGAGCGCGACCCGGACCAGCGGGAGCAGGAGCTGAGCGAACCGCTGGTGCGCGCGTGCGAGAACTACCGGTACGCGCTGGTGACGGGCCGGGCGCTGTTCGAGCTGGTGCGGCGGGCGCTCGGCGGGGCGGACGAGGCGGCGCTGCTGGGCATCCGGCGGCGGCTGCTGCAGGGCGCGGGGCTGCTGGCGGCAGAGCGGCTGCTCGGGCTCGAGGGCGAAGAGGCGCCAGAGACGGGCCCGATTTTCTAAACTTCGGTGTCACGGCATTCCCCTGCGGGAGGTGAACGCATGAAGGCGATCATCGACTGCGACCCGGGCCACGACGACGCGGTCGCGATCATCCTCGCGGCGCGGCACTTCGAGCTGCTCGGCGTCACGACGGTCGGCGGCAACGCCCCGCTCTGGCGGGTGACGGAGAACGCGCTCAAGGTGCTGGAGCTCATCGGGCGGCCGGACATCCCGGTGGCGGCCGGGGCGGCGGGGCCGCTGCTCGGCGACCTGCCGCGGGCCGGGGAACGGGTGCACGGGGCGACCGGGCTGGATGGCGCGGAGCTGCCGCGGCCGGGCCGGTCGGTGATTCCGCGGAACGGGGTGGAGTTCCTCGTCGAGACGGTGATGGGAAACCCGGGCACGGCGGTCATCGCCACGGGGCCGCTCACGAACATCGCGCTGGCGATGCGGATGGAGCCCCGCTTCGCGCGGAGCATGGCGCGGCTGAGCATCATGGGCGGTTCGACGACGTGGGGCAACGTGACGCCGGCGGCGGAGTTCAACGCCTGGGCCGACCCGGAGGCCGCGCGCATCGTGTTCTCCTCCGGCGCGAAGCTGACGATGTGCGGGCTCGACCTCACACGGCAGGCGGCCGTCGACGCCGCGACGATCGCGCGGTTCCGCAGCACGGGGACGCGGACGGCGGGCGTGATCGCGGACCTGCTGGAGTACTACCGCGCGGCGACGGAGCGGCTCACCGGGGCGCCGGCGGTGCCGCTCCACGACCCGTGCGCGGTGGCCGCGCTGGCAGCGCCGGAGCTCTTCGCGTTCGCATTCGCCCGGGTGGAGGTGGAGACGCGGGGCGACCTGACGCGCGGGATGACGGTGATGGACCGCCGCACGCTGACCGATGGGGAGCCGACGCCGGAGACGAACTGCCGGGTGGCGACGACGGTGGATGCGGGGCGGCTGTTCGACCTGGTCGCGGAGGCGCTGGCGGCCTGCCCGTGAGGCGGTTCAGCGTGCGCCGGAGGCCTCGGGGAAGGTGACGCAGGTCGTGGTGCTTTCGATGCCGTCGATGGCGCGGATGTGGCGGGAGATGACGGCGGGCACGTCGGTGAGCGAGGGGACTTCGACCACCGCGACGATGTCGTAGGGCCCCATGACCTGGTAGACCTCGGAGATGCCTTCGACGGCGCGGAGTTTTTCGTAGACTTCGACGGTCTTGGCCGGGTCGACGACGATGAGGACGAAGGCCTTGATCACGGAGCGCTCCGGGGGTTCGGCGCGATGCGCCGGGATGGCTGGAGGTTAACAGAGCAGGATTTCGAACGGGTTACAGGTGCCGGCGTCACTCGCGGAGGCGGAGGACGGCCATGAAGGCTTCCTGCGGGATTTCGACGCTGCCGACGCGCTTCATCTTCTTCTTGCCCTCTGCCTGTTTTTCGAGGAGCTTGCGCTTGCGGGTGACGTCGCCGCCGTAGCACTTGGCGAGGACATTCTTGCGCATCGCGCGGATGGTTTCGCGAGCGATGATTTTGCCGCCGACGGCGGCCTGGAGCGGCACCTCGAAGAGCTGGCGGGGGATGAGGTCTTTGAGTTTCGTGACGAGGGCGCGGCCGACCTTGTCGGCGTTCGACGCGTGGGTGATGATCGAGAGGGCATCGACGGGCTGGCCGTTGACGAGGATATCGACCTTGACGAGGCGGGCGGGCCGGTACTCTTTGACCTGGTAGTCGAGGCTGGCGTAGCCGGAGGTCGAGCCTTTCAGCTGGTCGTAGAAGTCGACGAGGATCTCGGCCATCGGGACGTCGTATTCGAGGAGGACGCGGGCTTCGCCGGGGGCGAGGTCGTTCTCGGCTTCGAGGAACTCCATGCGGAGGAACTGGCCGCGGCGGCTGGTGACGAGCTCCATCACCTGACCGATGTAGCGGCTGGGGGTGATGACGTCGATCTTCGCCCACGGTTCGGAGATGACGGCGATCTTCGAGGGGTCGGGGAGGTCGGCCGGGTTATCGACGAGGATTTCTTCGCCGGAGGTGGTCTGGACCCGGTACTCGACGGAGGGCGCGGTGGTGAGGAGTTCGAGGCCGTATTCGCGCTCGAGGCGCTCGACGACGATTTCGAGGTGGAGGAGGCCGAGGAAGCCGCAGCGGAAGCCGAAGCCGAGGGCTGCGGAGGATTCGGGTTCGTAGACGAGGGAGGCGTCGTTGAGGACGAGCTTGGCGAGGGCGTCGCGGAGCTCCTGGTACTGGTCCGAGTCGGTGGGGTAGATGCCGGCGAAGACCATCGGCTTGGCGCGGCGGTAGCCGGGGAGCGGCTCGGGGGCCGGGGCATCGGCCCAGGTGATGGTGTCGCCGACGCGGCACTCGGCGACGTCCTTGAGGCCGGTGGCGACGTAGCCGACTTCGCCGGCCGAGAGGCCTTCGAGCGGCTTCATGCCGGGGCTGAAGATGCCGAACTCGAGGGGCTCGAAGACGGCGCCGGTGGACATCAGCTTCAGATTGCGGCGGCCGCGCATCTCGCCATCGACGACGCGGACGTGGGCGACGACGCCTTTGTAGGCGTCGTACTTCGAATCGAAGATGAGCGCCTTGAGCGGGGCATCCGGGTTGCCGGAGGGCGGCGGGATGCGCTGGACGATGGCTTCGAGGATCTGGTCGACGCCGGTGCCCTCTTTGGCAGAGGCGAGGATGACCTCATCGCGGGAGAAGCCGATGACGCGTTCGAGCTCGGCGGCGACGCGCTCGGGCTCGGCGTGGGGGAGGTCGATCTTGTTCAGGACCGGGATGAGGGTGAGGTCCTGGTTCATGGCCAGGTAGACGTTGGCGAGCGTCTGGGCTTCGATGCCCTGCGAGGCGTCGACGACGAGAAGGGCGCCTTCGCAGGCGGCGAGGGAGCGGGAGACTTCGTAGGCGAAGTCGACGTGGCCGGGGGTATCGATGAGGTTGAGTTCGTACTCGATGCCGTCGCTGGCGCGGTAGAGCATGCGGGCTGCGGCGGCCTTGATGGTGATGCCCTTTTCGCGCTCGAGGTCCATGGAATCGAGGACCTGTTCTGCCATTTCACGCGCGGAGATGGTGCCGGTGCGCTCGAGGAGGCGGTCGGCGAGGGTCGACTTGCCGTGGTCGATGTGCGCGATGATGCAGAAGTTGCGGATGCGGGGCTGGTCCACGATTCGAGTGTACGCGAGGCGGGGCGTAGGGGCCGTGGCGCGGGCGCGGGTAAGGCAGGTTGGTGCTAGCCTTGGCTGGCGAATTCCAGTTCAGCAGGGAGCTCCATGCCTCGGAAGAAGGTCACGATTGTCGGCGCCGGGATGACCGGCGGTGCCATGGCCCAGCGCCTGATCGAGCGCGATATCTGCGATGTGGTGCTGCAGGACGACCCGCAGTTTGCGGGGACGATGCATCACGGGAAGGCGCTGGATGAATCGCAGGCGGCGCCGTGGGAAGGCTTTTCGACGCGCATCACGGCGACGGACGGCTGGGAGGAGACGGCGAACAGCGACGTCGTGGTGGTGACCGCCGGGGCGCCGCGGAAGCCGGGCATGAGCCGGGAGGAGCTGCTGAACGGCAACGCCGAGATCGTGCGGTCGAAGGTCGCGGCAGCGGCGAAGGCCTCGCCGAACGCCGTCATCATCATCTTCTCGAACCCGATGGACGCGATGTGCCACGTGGCGATGCAGGCGAGCGGCTTCCCGCGGGAGCGGGTCATCGGGCAGGGCGGCGCGCTGGATAGCGCGCGCTACCGGTACTTCATCGCGGCCGAGCTCGGCGTCTCGGTGAACGACGTGCACGGGTACGTGATCGGCGGGCACACGGACACGACGATGGTGCCGGTGGTTTCGCAGACGCGTGTCGGGGGTGTGCCGCTGACGGACCTGCTGCCGGCGGAGAAGGTGCAGGCGATCGTGGCGCGGGCGATGCGCGGCGGCGCGGAGATCGGCGAGCTGTACAAGACGGGCTCGGCGTACTTCGCGCCTTCGGCCGCGACGATCGCGATGGTCGAGGCCATCCTGCTGGACCAGCGGCGGCTCATCCCCTGCTCGGTCTACCACCAGGGCGAGTACGGCATCCGGGACGTCTTCAGCGGGACGGTCTGCCAGCTGGGCGAAGGCGGCATCCAGCGGACGTTCGAGCTGCCGCTGACCGACGAGGAGCGGGCGAAGGTCGTGGCGGCGGCGGAGGCGACCAAGGAGCTGCTGAAGCTGCTGAACTGACGCGTTCGGCGGCTGCCGTGTAGGCTGAGGAACGTGTCGCTCGCGGGGCCACGGTCACAACGGACGCTGGTGCTGGCGCTGTTGTGCGTGGCCTCGTTTGCTGTCGTCTTCAACAACCTCATCATCACGCCGATTCTGCCGGAGATTTCGGAGGACTTCGGCGTGCGGGTCGCGGTCGCCGGGTTGCTGGTGACGGCGTATGCGGTGACGGGCGGGGTGGCGGCGGTGTTCTCGGGCCCGTTCATCGACCGGCTGGGACGGAAGCCGGTGGTGGTGGCCGGGATGGCGACCCTCACGCTTGCGACGGCGCTTTCGGCCGCGGCGCCGGGGTTCGTGCCGCTGCTGCTCGCGCGGGCGCTGGCCGGGCTCGGCGTGGCCTGCCTGACGCCGGCGGTGTTCGCCGCGGTCGGCGACTACTTCTCGTACGAAGAGCGCGGCCGGGCGATGTCGTGGGTCATCTCGGCGAACACGAGCGCGAGCATCTTCGGTGTGCCGGCGGGGGCCGTGCTGAGCGGCGTGTTCTCGTGGCGGTGGACGTTCGTGGCGCTGGCGGCGCTGCTGGTGCTGTTCACGTGGCTGCTCTTCCGGAAGCTCCCCGCGGACCCGCCGCGGCGGGCGGGCGGCGAGGCTGGCAGCGGGATGGCGGCGATTCCGCGGGTGCTGCGCGACCTGCCGACGAGCGCGGCGCTGTTCTCGAACTACCTCTCGACGAGCTACTGGTTCGTGTTCGCGACCTACATGGGCGCCTATTTCCACGATGAATTCGGGCTGGCGAAGTGGGCGCTCGGCGGGCTGACGATGGTGATGGGACTGGGCGTGCTCGTAGGGAGCAACGCCGGCGGCCGGCTCTCGGACCGGGTGGGCAAGCGGCCGGTCATCCTGTGGACGTCGCTGACCTGCGCGGTGTTCATTTCGCTGACGACGACGGCCGCGGCGGCGATGGCCGTCGGCCTCAGCTTCCTCTTCCTGTTCGCCGTTTCGGGCGGGGCGCGGTTCGCGAGCTCGCAGGCGATCATGACGGAGATGTCGCCGGGCGACCGGGGGACGGTGATGGCGCTGAACGCGGCGGGGCAGCAGTTCGGCATCGTCACGGGGTCGCTGGTCGGCGGGCTGGCGCTGGAGGCGGGCGGCTACGCGGCGCTGGGCCCGACAGCAGGGGCGATCGCGCTGGTTTCGATGGCGATGTACGGGCTGTTCGTGCAGGAGCGGGGGCGGGCCGGCGGGGCGCGCGAGCTGGCGGCGGAGTGAGCCTTGTGTTTGTAATCACAATCCCCCGTTGGTAGGATCGGGGGCGCCGGCGAAGGACTCGGGCCCGGCGCTACCTGGGGGACCTCCACATGGCATACGGCAAGGGCATCGCGAAGGGGATGAGCCTGACGCTGCGCAGCATGTTCAGGCCGCCGGCGACGATCCAGTACCCGGAGGAAGTCCGCCAGGTACCGGTCTACGCGCGGACGAACCTGCTGTGGTTCGAAGAGCGGTGCACCGGGTGTTCGACCTGTGCGCAGGCGTGCCCGGACGGCTGCATCCTCGTGGCGACGAGCCAGGATGCGGAAGGGCGCCGGAACATCGACCGGTACGAGATCGATTTCCGGATCTGCATGTACTGCGGGCTGTGCACGGAGGCCTGCCCGTATGAGGCGATCCAGCCGGGCGGGCCGCTGGATGACGCGGTGTACAACTTCGAGGAGATGTACCGCGACAAGCACGCGCTGACCCGGGTGGCGCAGGAGTTCCTGAAGCGGAACAACAACACGTATCCGAACGGCATGAAGGCACCCGACCCGGACGCCGATTTCCACCGCCTGTAGGGAGCCCATGGTCCAGATAACTGTCGACGGCAAGGTCATCGAGGCGCCGGCCGGCGCGCCGCTCCTCGAGGTGCTCAAGAACAACGGGTTCTACGTTTCGAGCCTGTGCTACATCGATGGCCTGAAGCCGTACGCGGGCTGCCGGTCGTGCCTCGTCGATATCGAAGGGCCGCCGGGGCTCCAGCTTTCGTGCACCGCAGTCGTGACCGAGAACATGGTGGTGCGGACGAACACGCCGGAGGTGCTCGAAGGGCGCCGGTCGGTGCTCTCCATCATCCTCGCGAACCACAGCGACCGCTGCCTGACCTGCCACCGGCGGGAGCACTGCCACCCGGGCGACATCTGCCTGCGCGACGACGTGGTGACGCACCGCTGCCTGACCTGTTCGAAGAACTACCGGTGCGAGCTGCAGGCGACCTGCGAGATGGTGGGCAGCGCGGGTTACGAGCCGTGGGTTGGCGAGCAGCGCACCTGGTACCAGACGCCGCAGCCGCCGGCCGACCGGGGCAACCCGTTCATGGAGTTCGACCCGCAGATGTGCATCATCTGCACGCGGTGCGTGCGGGCGTGCGACGAGAAGCGGCACACGGGCGCGATCACGCTGAGCGGGCGCGGCTGGGACGCGATGATCGCGTTCGGCGCCGGCGGTCCGATTCACGAGAGCAACTGCGATTTCTCCGGTGCCTGCATCGACGTCTGCCCGACGGCGACGCTGATGGAGCACCCGAACAAGTGGGTCGCAAAGCCGGAAAAGTGGACCTCGACGACGTGCGATTCGTGCGCCGTGGGGTGCAGCATCCGGCTGGGCTCGAAGGAGGGCCGGGGCGTCATCGTGCGGCCGGGCGACGGCAACGCCTTCAGCGGCGACCAGGTCTGCGTCCGCGGGCGGTACCACTACGATGCGCTGAAGCCGCGGGAGCGGCTGTCGAAGCACCTGCTGCGAAAAGGGAACATCCAGGCGCCGGCCACGCTGGCGGAGGCCGCGGCTGAGGCCGCGAAGCTGCTGCGCGAGGCGAAGGCCCGCGGCCGGGTGTGCGTGCTCGTCGGCGGAACGGTGACGAACGAAGAGGCGCTGGTCATCCAGCAGCTGGCGTCGAAGGCGTTCGGCGCGACCGCGGACCAGGCGCTCGGGCCGGTGGTCCGGGCGGTGAAGGGCGCGCTGGAGGCGCGGTTCGGCACGTGGCGGATGGCGGCCAACCTCGAGCGGCTGCCGAAGGCGAAGGCGATCGTCACGGTCGCCGACGACATCGAAGAGAGCCACAACGTGGTGAGCGTCCGCATCAAGGACGCGGTGGTGTGGGAGAAGGCGAAGCTGGTGGTGATCGGGCCGCTACGGAGCGAGCTGGTCGATTTCGCGGCGGTGTGGATTCGCACGAAGGCCGGGGAGGAGGGCCTGGCGGCCCAGCAGCTGGCCGAGGCGCTGCAGGGCGGCGCGCCGGCGAGCGAGGAGATCGCGCGGGCGGCGGCGCTCCTGCGCGAGGCGCCGCGCGAGCAGACGATGGTGGTCTGCGCGCCGAACCCGGTGAGCCCGGCCGTCGCGGCGGCGATGACCGGCGGCGCGGCAAACCTGGCGATTGCGCTGCTCGGCGAAAGCGCGAGCGAAGGGCTGGCCGTGCTGCCGCCGGAGGCGAACACGTGGGGCCTGCTCGACCAGGGCATCGGCGCAGAGGGCAGCGCGAACCCGCTGGAGGGGCTCGCCGGGCTGCTCGTCATCCGCGATGACCCGACGATGCGGCTGCCGGGCGCCGTCGCGGCGCTCGATGGCATCGGCACGGTCGTCGTCATCGACGGCGTGCTGAACGCGACGGCGAAGCGGGCGCAGGCGGTCCTGGCCGAGGGGCGGGCGTATGCCTCGACGGGGACGTACACCGCGGCGGATTTCCGCGCGCAGCGGCTCGCGGCGGCAGTTCGGCCGGAAGGCGATGCGGTGCCGCTCTGGGAGGCGCTGCAGGTGCTGGCAAAGGAGCTCGGCGTCGACGTCCCGGCGACGCCGGACGCAGCGCTGGGCGCGATCGCGAAGGCGAACCCGGCCTACGAACCGGCGTGGGACCTCATCATCGGTGAAGGTGTAAAGCTGCCGGTGACGCGGGCGGCGAAGGCTTCGGCGCAGCCGGTCGACGCGATAGCGGCGGGCGACGGGTGGCGCGTCATCACCTCGCGCGACCTGTACACGGCGCTCGACGCGGCGGCCCTCCGGCACCCGGAGGCGGAGAAGCTGCACCGCTACGACCGCATCCAGGTGAGCGAGGAGGACGCGCGGGCGCTCGGCATCGCGACGGGCGACCCGGTGCGCGTCAGCGGCAACGGCGCGAGCATCGAGGCGCCGGCGTGGGTGACGGAGCGCGTGCCGCAGGGCCACGTCTACATTTCGAGCCTGCTGCAGGGCGGGGCGGTGACCGGGCTGTTCGGGCGCGACGGCATCGCGACGGTTCGCGTGGAGGCGCGGGTGCCGGCAGCGGCCGGCTGACGCCGCAGGCGGCGATTCTTCCAGGGGGCAACAACCAGCGAACCCGCCGGGCCAAACGGCGGGTTCGCTGCAGGTGGCGCGCAACTGGAGAGGCAGGAGTTTCGACGCCAGGATTCGGGTTGGGGTTGTTGGGCAGGCGCCCGCCCCGGGGAAAGGCGGGCGCCTGTGAGGACGGACCCGCGGGCTGGACCCGCGGGGGGCTTGCCGAGGGAGGAGGCTCGCCGGAACCGTTCACGGACCTTGCGGCCCGTTCGCGGAGAAGGTGGGGGAGAGCGTGCGAACCTCCGTACCCTTCGAGCGATACGGTAGCGGGGCCGTGTCAAACCGGTCCGGGGTGTTCGTAAACGGCCCGCAAAATGTGCGGACGGGCCGGAGAACGTTCAGTTGCGGGTCGGTGGACGCCTGGACGGGTCAGGCATCGAGCGCGCCGAGGAATTCGAGGAGGAGCGCGGTGACCTCTCCGGGGCGCTCCTGCTGGGTCCAGTGGCCGCAGCCTTCGAGGATGGCGAAAACGCGGAGGCCGGGGACGACCTCGCGGAGCCGCTCGATGGCGGGCGGGTTGCGGGCCGGGTCGCGGGAGCCGGTGACGAAAAGGGCGGGCTGGCGAACGACGGCACCGGCCAGGTCAGCGGACCGCTCCCAGTTGCGGTTGACGTTGCGGTACCAGTTGAGCCCGCCGCGAAAACCGCTGGCGGTGAACGCGTCGACGTACACTTGGAGGTCGGCTTCGGTGAGCCAGGACGGCAGGGCGGCGGGCGGCGCGAACGAATCGATGAAACGGCTGCCGCGACGGATGGGACGGAAGCGCTCTTCACGGGGCGCATCGCCGGAGATCGACCAGTAAAAGCCGGCGAGCCCTGCGCGGACGTCGGCCTCGAACTCGGACTCCGCGAGGCCGGGCTGCTGGAAGTAGTCGATGTAGTGGATGTGGTCGGGCCCGGCGGCTGAGCGCATGAGGTCGAGGGGCGGGCGCGGCGCGCGGGCGGCGTGGGGCACGCTGAGGGAGCCGACGGCGCGGACGAGCCCGGGATAGCGGAGCGCGGCGTGCCAGGCGACGGGTGCACCCCAGTCGTGGCCGATGACGACGGCGGGCGGGCCGGCCCAGCGGATGATGGCGGCGACATCCGCGGCGAGGGCCTCGATGTCGTAGTCCTCGATGGCCTGGGGCGCGGAGCTGGCCCCGTAGCCGCGCTGGTTGGGGACGATCACCCGGAAGCCGGCGGCGGCGAGCGGCGCGACCTGGTGGCGCCATGAGTAGGCCAGTTCGGGAAACCCGTGGAGGAGGATGACGGGCGGCCCGGCGCCGGCCTCGAAGAACTCGAGGACGACGCCGGGCGCGGTTTCGAGCGTCCGCCGGGCGGTGCCGGGGATCATGCGGTGGCGATGACCTCCGGGTCGAACGTCGTGGCGATGTGGCCGGCGGCGGCGAGCTTCTCGATCTCCTCGTCGGAGAGGCCGAGAACCTCGCGGTACACGTAGTCGTTGTGTTCGCCGAAGAGGCAGGGCGGCGTGCGGAGGTCGACGTCGGATTTCGAGAAGCGATAGGCGGGCCGGAGCCAGTCGACCTCAGGATAGTCGTCGGTCGCGGGGAGACGCTTCCAGGCGCCTGTGGCAGCGAGGTGGGGGTCCTCAGCGGCCTCCTTGGCGGTGAGGACCGGGCCGGCCGTGACGCCCGCCTGCTGGAGGGCGTGGAAGAGTTCGTCGCGGTCGCGGGTGGCGGTCCACTCGGCGAGGCGCTCTTCGATCATGTCCTGGGCGGCTTCGCGGCCCGCCGCGGTGGCGAGGGCGGGGTCGGCGGCCCAGGCAGGGTTGCCCATGAAGGCGACGAGGGCCTGCCATTCGGCGTCGTCGCGGCAGGCGATGGCGATCCAGCGGTCGGTGCCGGCAGCCGGGAAGACGCCGCTGGGGACGTGGCCTTCGATGGAGCGGTTGCCGACGGTGCGGTGTTCGCGGCCGTTCCAGGCGGCATCGAGGGCGGCCTGGGGGAACATGTGGGCGGAGGATTCGACCTGGGCCATTTCGATGACCTGGCCTTCGCCGGTGCGGCGGCGGTGGCGGAGAGCCGCCATGACGGCGACGGCGCCGTGCATGCCGCCCCAGTAGTCGCCGGCGAAGATACTGACGTTGTCCACCGGGGCGGTATCGCGGTAGCCGCGGAGGATGGTAGCGCCGGAGACGGAGTCGATGTGGGCGCCGTAGCCGCGGCCTTCGACGTACTTCCCGGTGCGGCCGAAAGCGGGCATGTGGAGGATGATGATGTCCGGGCGGATGGCGCGGATGGCGTCGTCGTCGAGGCCGAGCTTTTCGAGGGTGCCGATGGCGAGGTTCTCGGCGAGGATGTCGCTGATGGCGATGAGCTGCTTGACGATGGCGAGCCCCTCCGGCCGGCGGCTGTCGACGGTGAACGACTTCTTGTTGCGCAGGACCTGGATGAAGGCCGGGCTGTTGTTCCAGGGGCGCGGGCCGGGCTCGGGCGGATGGCCGGCGATCCAGGGCGGCATGAGCTGGGCCATCATGGCGTTCATGCGCGGGCTGGCGGCCCGGGTCATCGGGTTCCAGATGAAGGGGTTCTCGACTTTGATGCACTCGGCGCCGAGGTCGGCGAGGTACATGGTGGCGGTTTGGCCGGCCCAAACGGCGGTAAAGTCGCAGATGCGGATGCCCTGGAGGGGGAGCGGGGCGCTCATGCGATGACTCCTTCGGCGGCGAGGGATGCGATGGCGGCGGGTTCGAGGCCGGCTTCCTGGAGCACGGCGCGGGTGTGTTCGCCGAGGCGCGGCGCGGCAGACCGGATGCGCCACGGGGTCTTCTCGAAGATGTAGGGACGGCCGAGCATCGGCAGCTCGCCGAGGTCGGGGTGCTGGATGGTGGTCCAGAGGCCGCGTTCGCGGAAGGTTTCGTCGTTCCAGAGGTCGAGGCCGGTGTAGAGCGGGCCGCACATGACGTGGTGCTCGCGGGCGGCTTCCCAGACTTCGGCCCGGGTGCGTTCGAGCATCCAGGGGAAGACGATGGCGTCGACGGTTTCGCGGGCGCCGGGCTGGAGGGCGGCGAGGGGGCTGTCCCAGGCAGGGTCTTTGAGGGTCTCGTCGCCGATCATTTCGACGAAGCGGCGCCAGTAGGTGCCGGGGAGGGCGGCGATTTCGACGTAGCCGTCGGCGACGGGGTAGATGCCGCCGGCGAGACCGGAGATGTGGGAGGCGGGCCGGTCCTGGACGCGGCCGGAGAAGCGGTAGGCGAGGATGCTCGAGCTGCGGCGGTCGATGTTGCTGATCTGCACGGTGAAGCAGGGGACATCGACGAGCTGGCCGGTGCCGTGAACCTCGTACGCAGTGAGGGCGCCCATAGCGGCGACCGCAGCCATCGCGCCGCACTGGAGCGTCGCCGCGGTGCCGCCGAGTTTGAGCGGTTCGCGGCTGGCGAGGCCGTGGCTGTACATCTCGGCGCCCATGGCGTAGACGACGAGGTCGTCGAGGGAGTAGTCGCGGTAAGGGCCATCATGGCCGAAGTTGGTGATGGCGACGACGGGCAGGTCCTTGTAGCCGGCGAGGGTGGCGTAGTCGATGCCGAGGGCTTCTTCGACGCGCGGCGGCGAGGCGGTGACGACGAGGTCGGCGAGCCCGACGAGGGCGCGGACGACGTCGCGGGAGGCGGGCTGCTTCAAGTCGAGGACGACAGATTCTTTGTTCGTGTTGAGGTACTGGAAGGTGGCGCTGCGGTCGGGGCCGGGTTCGTCGCCGAGGAAGGGCGGCAGAGTGCGGGCCGGGTCGCCGCCGGGGCGTTCGACCTTGATGACGCGGGCGCCGAGGTCGGCGAGGAGTTTGGTGCAGTAGGGGCCTGCGAGGTGACTGGTGAAGTCGAGGACGGTGACGCCCTGCAGTGCGTCCATGGTACTCCCGTTCGTGATGCGTGATGCTGCCGCCGGCATTGTGCCCGATTCGTGTCCGCGCTGTCCCGTGTCCGGTCCATTAGCGGGCGACGGTGCGCACGGCGGCGAGCGTGACCGGGAGATCGTACCCGGAGCGGGCTCCCGGTCGAGCGGGCGGCGGCTCAGCCTTCGCCGAGGTAGGCGCGGCGGACGGAATCGTCGCGGGAGAGTTCGGCGCCGGTGCCGGCGAGGGTGATTTCGCCGGATTCGAGGACGTAGGCGCGGTCGGCGATCTCGAGCGCCATGAGGGCGTTCTGTTCGACGAGGAGGACGGTGGCGCCTTCGCGGCGGATCGCCTGGATGGTTTCGAAGATGGTCTCGACGAGGACGGGTGAGAGGCCCATGGAGGGCTCATCGAGGAGGAGGAGGCGCGGCCGGGCCATGAGGGCGCGGCCGATGGCGAGCATCTGCTGTTCGCCGCCGGAGAGGGTGCCGCCGGGCTGGCGGAGGCGTTCTTTGAGACGGGGAAAGAGGCGGTAGACCCGTTCGAGGTCGTCGTGGAGGGCGTCGCCGCGGGTGTAGGCGCCCATGAGCAGGTTTTCGTAGACGGAGAGGCTGTGGAAGATGCCGCGGCCTTCGGGAACGTGGGAGAGGCCGAGGCGGACGATGGCGTGGGGCTCGAGGCGGTCGATGCGCTGGCCGTCGAAGGTGACCTCGCCGCCGCGGGGCCGGATGACGCCAGAAATGGCGCGGAGGGTGGTCGACTTGCCGGCGCCGTTGGAGCCGATAAGGGTGACGATTTCGCCTTCATCGACGTGGAGGGAGATGCCTTTGACGGCGAGGATGGCGCCGTAGCCGGCGCGGAGGTCGCGGACGTCAAGGAGCGGCATGGCCGCCTCCCTGGATGGCGCGGGTGCCGAGGTAGGCCTCGATGACGGTCGGGTTGCGCTGGATGGCTGCGGGCGGGCCCTCGGCGATTTTTCGGCCGTAATCGAGGACGGTGATGTTCTCGCAGACGCCCATGACGACGCGCATCTGGTGTTCGATGAGGATGATGGTGGTGTCGAATTCGTCGCGGATGCGGCGGATGAGGCCGACCATGGCGGTGGCTTCCTGGGGGTTCATGCCGGCGGTGGGCTCGTCGAGGAGGAGGAGGGAGGGGCTGGTGGCGAGGGCGCGGGCGATTTCGAGCCGGCGCTGGTCGCCGTAGGGGAGGTTGCGGGCGAGGTCGTTCTCGCGGCCGCGGAGGCCGACGGCGGCGAGGAGCTCGCGACCGCGGGCGACGGCAGCGGCCTCGGCGGCGCGCACCTTCGGTGGGCGGGCGATCGCGCCGGCGATTTCGATGACGCCGTTGACGGCTGCGCGGGGGAATCCGCGGAGGATGAGGATGCGTTCGACGGCGGTAGGGTAGACGGGCCGCCGGGTGCTGAGGATGTCCGTGCCGCCGACGGGGATGTGCTGGTGCTGGCCGACGAGGACGTTCTCGAGCACCGTCATGTTCGCGAAGAGGCGGATGTTCTGGAAGGTGCGGGCGATGCCGAGTCCCGTGATGACGTGGGGCGGGAGGCCGTCGATACGCTGGCCGGTGAGGTAGACAGCGCCAGAGGTCGGGCGGTAGAAGCCGGTGAGGCAGTTGAAGAAGGTGGTCTTGCCGGCGCCGTTCGGGCCGATGAGGCCGTGGATTTCGCCGGGGGGCACGCGCAGGGAGACGTCGGCGAGGGCGGTGAGGCCCTCGAACTGCATGCCGAGGCCGTCGACGACGAGTTCGGCGGCGGTCACGGGGCGGCCACCGGGGCGGGCGCGGGGGTATCGTCGTGGGCGAATTCGAGCCGGCGGCGGGAGGAGGGCCAGAGGCCGGAAGGGCGAAGCACCATGACGATGACGAGGAGCGCGCCGAAGATGATGAAGCGGGTGTCGTCGGCGATCTGGGCGCCCCACGTCTCGGCCGGGGGCAGGCGGCCGATGCTGCCCGGGGTGACGGCATCGACGGCGCCGATGAGGCCGTTGAGGCCGTCGCGCAGCCAGCCGAGGTTCGCGAGGAAGTCGCTCGTTTCGCGGAACTGGAGGATGCGTGGCACGCCGATGAGGATGAGCGAGCCGAGGATGACGCCGGGGGTGGAGCCCATGCCGCCGATGATGACGATGGCGAGTACGTCGATGCTCACCTGGAGCGAGAAAGCGGCCGGGCTGATGAAGCCGATGAAGGCGGCGTAGATGACGCCGCCGAGGCCGCCGATGGCGGCGCCGCTGGCGAAGGCGAGGAGCTTGTACTTGGTGGTATTCACGCCCATGGCGGCGGCGACGTCTTCGTCTTCGCGGATGGCTTCCCAGGCGCGGCCGATTCGGGAGTCGCGGAGGCGGCTCGTGCAGAAGCCGACGATGACCGCGGCGGCGACGACGAAGTAGAACCATTCGGTGAAGGAGTCGATGCGGTAGCCGAAGAGGTCGGGCCGGGGGATGGCCGAGAGGCCCTGCGAGCCGCGGGTGAGGTCGTCGCGGTTGATGAGGAAGAGGCGGATGATTTCGCCGAAGCCGAGGGTGACGATGGCGAGGTAGTCGCCGCGAAGGGGAAGCACCGGGAGGCCGAGGAGGAGGCCGACGCCGCTGGCGATGAGGATCCCCATCGGGAGGATGAGCCAGAAGTTGAGGCCGGCATCGATGGGGGAGCCGGGCGAGGTGAGCAGGCCCATGGTGTAGGCGCCGGCGGCGAAGAAGGCGACGTAGCCGAGGTCGAGCAGGCCGGCGAAGCCGACGACGACGTTGAGGCCGAGCCCGAGGACGACGAACAGGGCGACGAAGACGAGCATCTGGACCCAGACGTCGGTGAGGACGAAGGGGAGAAGGCAGGCGAGGGCGATGAAGAGGGGCCAGCGGATGCGGGCGAGCGTTCGGGCCCAGGCAGGCGGAGGGGCGGCGCGGTCAGGCACGGGTGGTGCTCCGCTGGGCGAAGATGCCGGTGGGCCGGAAGATGAGGATGGTGACGAGGAGCGTGAAGGCGATGACGTCGCGCCACTGGTTGCCGAGGTTGACGCCCGGGAGTTCGTTCAGCAGTTCGCGGCCCACCGTCTCGGCGAGGCCGAGAACGTAGCCGCCGGCCATGGCGCCGGGGATGCTGCCGATGCCCCCGAGGACGGCCGCGGTGAAGGCCTTGATGCCCGGGATGAAGCCCATCGACCCGCGGATGGTCTGGAAGAAGAGGCCGTAGAGCACGCCGGCGACCCCCGCCATCGCTGCGCCGAGGATGAAGACGAAGACGATGGTGCGGTTGACGTCAACGCCCATGAGGGAGGCGTTGGTGGGGTTTTCGGCGACGGCGCGGATGGCGCGGCCGAGGCGGGTGCGCTGGATGACGGCGTAGAGGAGCGCCATCATCGCGACCGAGCTGGCGATGAGGAAGAGCTGGATGTAGGTGATTTCGAAGGGGCCGGCGCCGATCGAGCCGCGGGGAAAGATATCGGGGTAGAACTTCGCGCGGGCGGAGGTCTGCTCGAGGACGAGGTACTGGAGGAAGATGGAGACGCCGATCGCGCTGATGAGCGGCGCGAGGCGGGGGGCGCCGCGCAGCGGGCGATAGGCGAGCCGCTCGATGACCACGGAGGCGCTGACGGACGCGCTCATGGCGACGATGACGGCGCCGAGGATGGCGAGGGCGATGACGGGCCCCGAGAGCTCGTTGCCGCCCATGGCGACGAGGGCGCCGTAGCCTGCGAACGAGCCGAGCATGAAGACTTCGCCGTGGGCGAAGTTAATCATCTTGAGGACGCCGTAGACCATCGTGTAGCCGAGGGCGATGAGGGCGTAGAGGCTGCCGGTGGTGAGGCCGTTGACGAACTGGTCGGACCAGAAGCTGACGGAGAGGGTGAGCGCGACGGGCATGCGGGGCTCCACTGCCGGGCGGGTTGGATGACGCGCGGAGAGGCGCCGTGTCCGGCGCCTCTCCGCTGCGATGCGCGAGTATGGGGCGTTCGGCCCCGGGACGCTACTGCTTCAGCTGTTCGAAGGCGCCGTTCTTGACCTGGAAGAGGCTGACGGGCGTCTCACCGCCGACGTTTTCGCCGCGTGCGTCGAACTTGATCTTGCCGGAGGCGCCGTCGAGCTCGGTCTTGCGGATTTCTTCGTTCAGCTTCTTGAGGTCGATGACGAGCTTGCCGTCCTTCTCCTGCGCGACTTTTTCGAGGGCGCGGATGATGACGGTGGCGGCGTCGTAGGCCTCGGCGACGAAGGGGCTGGCATCGCGCTTGATGCCGGTTTCCTTTTCGAAGAGGTCGCCGAAGGTCTTGTAGGCCTCGCCGGTGTAGACCGGGCTGGGCAGCGAGAGGTAGGCGCCCTCGGCATCGGCGCCGGCGCCCTTGATGAACTCGTCGTTCTTGACGCCGTCGCCGCCGAGGAACTTGACGTCCTTCATCTCGGCGCGGAGCTGCTTGATGAAGGGGGTCGCCTCGGAGTAGAAGCCGGCGAAGTAGACGAGGTCGGGCTTGGCGTTCTTGATGTTGGTGACGATGGCCTTGAAGTCGGTCTGCTTCTTTTCGAAGCCTTCGCTGCCGACGACCTTGCCGCCTTCCTTCTCGTACGCCTTCGTGAAGGCGTCGCGCAGGCCGGTGCCGTAGGCGTCGGTGTCGTAGACGACGTAGGCGGTCTTGGCGCCGAGGGTCTGGATGGCGAACTTCGCCTGGGCCGGGCCCTGGATATCGTCGGAGTAGGTGGTGCGGAGGAAGGTCTCGAAGACCTGGCCGCGGTCCGGGTAGGTGGGCTTGTGGGCGGTGGAGGACGGCGAGACGTGCGTGATACCGGCCTGCTCGTACTGGGGCTGGGCGGCGACGACGGCGCCGGAGCAGATGGGGCCCACGACGGCGACGACGCCTTCCTGGAGCAGCTGGGTGGCGGCCGAGGCGCCGCCGTCGGCCGAGCAGAGGTCGTCCTTGGCGACGATCTGGATGCTGTGGCCCTTGATGGTCTTGTCCTTGGCGGCGAGCTCGATGGCCTTCAGGATCGGCTCGCCGATGCCCTTGAGGTCGCCGGAGAGCGGACCGGAGTAGCCGATCTTGATCGGCTGGCCGGCGGCGATTTCGACGGTCTTGAAGCCGGCTTTGCCGTAGGTGACGTCCCCGCCGCTGCCCGAGTCGTCATCGTCGCCGCCGCAGGCTGCGGCGAGGACCATGGCGAACGAGGCGGCGAGGAGGAGCCAGGCGAACCTGCTTCGACCTTTGCGACCGAACATGCTGGATTCCCTCCTCTGTGGCTGACTGCGCTGAGTGGGCCGCACGAAGCGTGAGCGGATTACGGCGCCCGCAGTCGCGGAATCCTAGGCATGGCTTTCGCCGATGGTCAAGGCGTGTTTACCCGCCGGTAAAGGGGAAGCGAGGGCGCTCAGTCGCCGGTGGGGTAGCCGGCTTCGACCCAGGCGAGGGTGCCGCCTTCGACGTTGTAGAGCGGGAGGTCATCGAGGCCGGCGGCGGTGGCGAATTCGGCGGCGAGAGCGCTGCGCTGGCCGCTGCGGCAGATGAAGAGGACTTCTTTGCCGTTGGCGAACTCGCGGATCTGCTTCACTTCGTTGATGACCGTATTGACGGGGATGAGGCGGGCGCCCTTCGCGTGCACTTCGACGTATTCGTGCGGCTCGCGGACGTCGATCATGACGGCTTCGCCGCGGTCGAGCTTTTCTTTCGCCTCCTGCACCGAGATGCGGGTGAAGGGCTCGCGGGGGTCTTTGGTGGCCACGGTCGTCTCCGGTTTCGTGCGCTGGGGTGTGGGAAACAGGGTAGCACGGCACCCCGTCAGTTGCCGGGGAATGGCGCGGGCGTCAGACTCGCGGGAAGTCGAACGGAGGACGCGCGATGGACGAGAGGGTCATCGGGCCGTACCGGGAATGGCGGATGTCGCTGCGGCCGGGTTTGCAGGCGCTGGCGAAGGCGGGCGCGGCGGCCGGCGGCGGGGACGAACGCGCGGCGCGGGCGGCGCTGGCGGAGGCGCTCCGGTACGTGGACGGGCTCCTGCTGCCGGCGTCGGAAGCGGAGGAGTTCACGCTCTTCCCGACCATCGATGGCGTGTTCGGCATGACGGGCGCGTGCGAGGCGCTGAAGCTGCAGCACGAGGCGCTGCGGGAGATGGCCTCGGACCTGCGGAAGGTCGCCGCGGCGGCGGAGAAGGACGGCGACACTTGCGCGTACGGGCGGTACCTGCAGCCGCTGCTGTTCGGGCTGTACGGGCTCGCGCGGGCGCACCTGGAGAGCGAGGATGCGGCGTTCCTGCCGCTGCTGGATGCGCACCTGAGCGAGAGCCAGGTGAACGTGCTGGTAGAGAACAGCGAGCGAATCGCGACGGCGAAGGCGGCGGGGTGAGGGCGTTTCGCGAACGTTGACGTGAGGGTAAGCTTGCGGGCCACACCTGCGTTCGAATTCAGGGGGCACGCACATGGCTGGTCGGCTTGCCGGGAAGACGGCGATCATCACGGGCGCGGGGCGCGGCATCGGGCGGGAGGTGGCGCTGCTGTTCGCACAGGAGGGCTGCAAGGTCCTCGTCAACGACCTCGGCACCTCGGTCGGGGGCGAAGGCGCGGACGCCTCGCCAGCCGCGCAGACGGTGGCCGACATCCAGGCTGCGGGCGGCGAAGCGGTCGCCCACTACGGGGACGTCGCCGACCTCGACGCGGCAGAGGACATGGTGCGGACGGTGCTGGACCGGTGGGGGCAGCTCGACATCCTCGTGAACGTGGCGGGCATCCTCCGGGACCGGATGGTGTTCAACATGACGGAGGAGGAGTGGGACGCGGTAGTTCGTGTGCACATGAAGGGGACGTTCGCAACGACGAAGTTCGCTTCGCTCTACTGGCGGCAATCGCGGAGCGGCGGGCGGCTCATCAACTTCACCTCCGGCTCGGGGCTGTTCGGCGCGCCGGGGCAGCCGAACTACGCGGCGGCGAAGATGGGCATCTGGGGGTTCACGCTGAGCTGCGCGCGGGCGCTGGGGCGGTACGGGGTGACGGCGAATTCGATCGCGCCCGGCGCGGCGACGCGGATGACGGACACGGTGCCGACGGAGCGCTCGGCGCAGGGCGCGAACCGGGTGATTTCGGACGCGGCGAAGGGGACGGAGCGGGACCCGGCGAACATCGCGCCGCCGCTGGTGTACCTCGCGAGCGACGCGGGCGGGTGGATCACGGGGCGCTGCTTCGGGATCGCCGGCTACCGGATCACCCTTTACAACAACATCGCGCCGCAAGTGGTGCTGCAGGGGTCGAAGATGTGGACGGTGGATGAGCTGTTCGACCGGATGGAGCCGACGTTCAAGCAGTTCATCCCGCCCGTCCAGTAGCGCGCGCCGGGGCCGACCGGGGCAGGGTTTTCGCGCCCTGCGGCCGGCGACCGGGCGCGGTGGTGCGGGATGCTGGGCATGCCGCTGCCGCGGCCGGGGGTTCCCATGGAGGCGCCAGCAATCGGGCCGATCGTCGTTGCCATCCGGGGACCGTCGCGCTCGGGGAAGACGGCCATGGTCTGCGCGCTCATCGAACGCCTGGCACCGCCGGGCATCCGCATCGGCTATGCCAAGCGGACGCACCACGGGCTCGACCTGCCGGAGAAGGCCTCTGGCCGGGTGTGGGCCGCGGGTCCGGCGGCGATGGCGATTGCCTGCCCCGACCGGCTGCAGCTGACGTTTCCGCCGGGCGACGACGCGGCGAAGACGCTCATCCGCAGCTTCCCGCCGGAGATCGACCTCGTGCTGCTCGAGACGCACGCGCCGGAGCCGCACCCGGTGGTCCGGTCGGAGCTCATCGAGGCGGCAGAGGGGGAAGCCACGCTCGCGACGTGGTCGCTCGCCGACCTCGACGGGGCGGCGGACCGGGCGGCCGGGGCAATCCGCGAGCTGCTGCCGCGCGACCTGGAGCTGGATCGGGCGCTGCGGCGGGCGCGTGCGGCGCACGGGGAGCACGCCTGCGCCGGCCTCATCCTCGGGACGCGGCTGGCTCGGTACGCCGGGCGGCTGCTGGGCATCGAGCTGCCGGACCATGAGAAGCGGCTCGTCGTGCGGGTGGAGATCGACCGGTGCGCGGCGGACGCGATCCAGGCGGTGACGGGCTGCCGGCCGGGGAAGCGGACGCTGCGATTCATTGATTATGGCAAGCTGGCGGCCACCTTCTGGGACCTGCAGACGGGACGGGCGGTGCGCGTGGCCGCGCGCGGCGACCTGCGGGAGCGGGTGGGCGAAGCGGGCGAGGGACGCCACGCAGCGCAGGCCGCGGCCTACCTGGCGTGGCCGGAGACGGAGTTGTTCACGGTGCGCGAGGCCGCGGAGCCGCTGGGCGAGATGGAACTGCCGGGGCCGCCGCGGCGGCGGGTGACGTGCGGGGCCTGCGGCGAGGAAGTGGCGGACGGGCGGGAGGTGCTGACGGCGGCGGGCCCGCGCTGCCGGCCGTGCGCGGCAGGCCGCTGACCCTGCGGCGGGCAGGCTGCTAGACTCCGCGCACCACGCCGGAGGGGGTGCCGAGTGTCGACGCAGCTGCCGGCGGCGCACGAGGAGGTGCCGCCGCCCACGATTGAAGAAGTGAGCCCGGGCATCTACGCCTACATCCAGCTGGACGGCAGCTGGTTCCTGAACAACGCGGGCTGCATCGTCGGCAGCCGTTCGGCGACGGTCATCGATACGACCGGGACGGAGAAGCGGGCGCGGGCGTTCCATGCGGCGGTCCGGCAGGTGACGGAGCTCCCGGTGAGCGCCCTCATCAATACGCACAGCCACGGCGACCACACGCACGGGAACTTCATGTTCGCGCCGGCCAGCGCCATCATCGCGAGCGAGCGGTGCCGGCAGGAGATCATCGCCGCCGGGAACGCGGCGTATGCACTCTTCCCGATGGTCGACTTCGGCGACTGCCCGGTGACGCCGCCGACGGTGACGTTCGACGACCGGCTGAACGTCTACGTCGACGACTTGCGGGTCGAGCTGCTGTTCATGGGTCCGGCGCACACGACGAACGACATCGTGGCCTGGATCCCGGAGCGGAAGCTGCTGTTCAGCGGCGACCTCGTGTTCAACGGCGGCACGCCGTTCGCGCTCGGCGGCTCCGTAGGCGGCTGGCTGGATGCGCTGGACCGGCTGGAGGCGCTGGGAGCGGAGACGATCGTGCCCGGGCACGGGCCGGTGGCGGGGCCGAAGGTGCTGGCGCAGGTCCGGCGCTACCTCGAATGGCTGGTGCGCGCCGGGCGCGAGGGGTTCGAACGGGGCGTTCCGCCGCTGGAGCTGGCGGGGCAGCTGGACTTCGGCGAGTTCGCCGAGTGGCACGACCGGGAACGCATCGTGCCGAACCTGCACCGGGTGTACAGCGAACTGCGGGGCGAACCGCGCGGCACGCCGCTCGATTTTCGGCAGATGTTCGCCGAGATGCTGGCGTTCAACGGCGGGAAGCCGCTGCGCTGCCTCGCCTGAGGCTCAGCCGAGCGCCTCGCGGACCTTTTCGAGGAGGTCCTGCGGCCGGTAGGGCTTCTGGATGAAGCCGGCGAGTCCCTTCCCGGCGAAGCGGTCGGTGGCATCCTGTTCGTTGTAGCCGGACGTGAGGAGGACGCGGACGCGCGGGTCGATGCGGCGGAGTTCGCGGAAGGTCTCTTCGCCGTCCATGTGCGGCATGGTCATGTCGAGCAGGACGAGATCGATGCCCGGGTGCTCGCGGTAGCAGCGAAGGGCTTCGCTGCCGTCGGCGGCCTGGAGCACGGTGTAGCCGACCTGTTCGAGCATGCGGCGGGTGACGTTGCGGACGGTTTCGTCGTCATCGACGACGAGGATGGTGCCCCCGCGCGGCGGCGCCGCGGCAACCGCAGGCGCTGCGGGGGCGGGCACGGCGGGCGCGCCGGCGGCCGGGAAGAGGATCTTGAAGGTCGTGCCGCGGCCGGGCTCGGTGTAGAGCTTGATGGCGCCGCGGTGGCTGCGGACGATGCCGAGGACGGCGGCAAGGCCGAGCCCGCGGCCCGTGAACTTCGTGGTGAAGAAGGGGTCGAAGATGCGGGCGGCGGTCTCTTCGTCCATGCCGACGCCGGTATCGGCGACTTCGAGGTAGACGTAGTCGCCCTCGGGCAGGTCGTCGTCCATGTAGGCGGTCTTCAGGTAGGCGCGGTCGGCGAAAAGGAGGCCGGTGGAGACGGAGATGACGCCGGAACGCTCGCCGATGGCATCGGACGCGTTGGTGATGAGGTTCATGATGACCTGGCGGATTTGCGTGGCGTCGCCTTCTATGGCGGGGAGGTTGGGCGCGAAGCGGTACTTGAGGACGGCGCGCTTGGAGACCGAGACCTCGAGCAGGTGGGCCATCTCTTCGACGACGCGGGAGAGGTTGAGGCGTTCGATGACGAACTTGCCCTTGCCGGAGTAGGCGAGCATCTGGCGGGTGAGTTCGGCGGCGCGCTGGGCCGCCGTTTCGATGGCGAGGACCGTCTGGCGGGCTGGCGACTCGGGCGGGAGCTCCATGAGGGCGAGGCCGGCGTTGCCGAGGATGGCGACGAGCAGGTTGTTGAAATCGTGGGCGATGCCGCCGGCGAGGACGCCGAGGCTCTCGAGCTTCTGGGTTTGCTGCATCTGGAGGTCGAAGCGCCGGCGCTCCTCCTCGGCGCGGACGAGGTCGGTGGTATCGAGGGCGGAGAGGAGGGTGGCCGGGCGGCCGTCGACCTGGAAGGGCGAGGCGGCGACGCGGAGGTGGCGAACCTGGCCGTCGGCGGCGGTGACCCTGATCGTGAAGCGGGAGACCTGTTCGAGGCCGGCCTGGCGGCGCTGGAAATGCTCGACCATGACCGGGATATCGTCGGGGGCGATGAGCGAGGCGAGAAAGCCGGGCGCCATCAGCTGCTCGCGAGGGTAGCCGGTCAGCCGCTCCATCTCGGCGTTGACGAACAGGGCGTTGACGCCATCGGAGACCCAGACGGCGGCTGAGACGGCATCGAGCAGCTGGCGGAGGCGGGTCTCGCTCTGGCGGAGGGCTTCTTCGGCGAGGACGGCGTCGTGGATGTCGATGACGCAGCCGATCTGGCCGACGAAGGCGCCGCTGTCATCGAAGCGGGGGGTGGCGTATTCGAGCATATAACGGTAGGCACCGGTATGGTGCCGCAGCCGATATCGCATGGAGTATGGAGCGCGGCGCGATATCGACTCCCAGTAGAGGTCAATGACCGCCGGCAAGTCGTCGGGATGAATTACTTCGGCCCAGCCGCTGCCGAGATCTTCATCGCTTCGTCCCGTAAATTCCCGCCAACTCCGGGATAGAAAATCCGTTTGTCCGTCGGCGCCGGCGGTCCAGATCATGATGGGCGCGGCGTCAGCGAGCGTGCGGAAGCGCTGCTCGCTTTCGCGGAGGGCGGCGCGGGCCGCGGCGCGCTCGGTGACATCGCGGGCGACGCTGCCGATGCCGACGATGGCGCCGGAGGCGTCGCGGAGGGGGAAGTAGGAGGTGGCGAGGATGACGGTGCCGCCGTCCTTGCGGCGCCAGGTGCGCTCCATGTCTTCGATGCTCTCGCCGGCGAGGACGCGGCGGCGGATTTCGAGGCGGACGTGCCGGGCTTCGGGCTCGAACAGGAACTCGGTGGTGCGGCCGAGGACCTCGTCGGCGGTGTAGCCGAGGGCGAGTTCGGCGCCGCGATTCCAGGTGGTGATGGCGCCGGAGAGGTCGGTCGTAATCATGGCGTCGCGGGAGAAGGCGACGATCGACGCGAGGCGGGCGTTCTCGAGGGAGGTGCGGTAGAGGTCGGTGAGGTCGCGGGTGAGGGAGAGGACGGATTCGACCTCGCCGCGGTCGTTCCGTTCGGGGATGAGCCACGTCTGGCTGTAGGCGCCGGGGCCGCGAAAGTCGGAGGGGCCTTCCTGGACGAGCGGCTGGCCGGTTTCGAAGACGGCGGCGACGGCGCGCTCCCAGCGCTCGAGGGCGGCATTGCCCGGGAAGAGCTCGCCCGCGCGGCGGCCGGCGACGGCGCGGAGGTCGGCGCGGACACTTTCGAGGGCGGCCGGGTTGGCATAGACGATGCGGAGGTCGTCGTCGAAGCGGACGATGAGGTCGGGGGAGTTCTCAGCGAGCGTGCGGAATTCGCGTTCGCGGCGGAGGAGTTCGGCCTCGGCGGCGCGGCGCTGGCGGATATCGAAGATGGCGCCGCGGATGAGGCGGCGCTCGAACGGGGGCATGCGGATGAGGCGGACTTCGCAGAGAATGCGGCGCCCTGCCGCGTCCTGGTGGACCCATTCGAACTCGAGCGGCTCGCCGGAGAGGGCGCGTTCGAGGTAGGCGGCGGCGAGGACGTCGCTGCGCTCGCCGCCAGGCTGGAATTCGGGGCTGACGGCGACGGGGTCGCGCTCGAGCAGCTCTTCGCGTGACAGGCCGAAAAGGCGGCAGGCGTCGTCGTTGGCTTCGACGAAGCGGCGGAGATCGAGGTCGAGAACGACGATGGCGTGGCCGGCGTAATCGAAGAGGGTGCGGTAGCGCTGCTCGGCATCGCGGGCGCGGGCGAGGGCAGCCTCGACGGGGGTGGATTCGAGGATGAAGGCGACGCGCGCCGGATGGCCGCGAAAGGTGATGTTTTCGCCGGCGATGCGGACCTGGAGCACGCGGCCGTCGCGGGTGCGGTGGCGCCAGTAGCCCTGCGGCGGCTCGACGCGTTCGCCGCGGGCGAGGCGGCGGAGGGCGGGGACATCCTCGGGCGGGCGGATATCGGCGAGGGTGAGGGCGCGGAACTCGTCGGGGGTGTAGCCGTAGAGCTCGCAGGCGGCGCGGTTGGCTTCGAGGATGCGGAGGGTGCCGCGCTCGAAGACCAGGGCGGGCAGCGGGTGCGTCTCGAAGAAGATGCCGGGCGGAATCTCCCCGGCCTCGAAGGCCGGTGGCTCGCCGCTCACGGGGTCCGGTGGCTGAAGCTCGCCCTTGTCGGATGTCACCGATGGCTTCCTTTTGGTTAGGGGAATCCTAAAAGAAAGGTGCGGGCGCTGCCTCAGGGATTTCCCTATTTCGGATGAAGATTCTTCGACTACCTGGACCGCTCAGGCAATGGGCGGCTCGAGGAGAACAGCATATTCCTGCGAGCCGTGGATGCCGCGGACGATGACCTTCTCGATGTCGGCCGTGCGGCTGGGGCCGGTGAGGATGAGGGCGTCGTCGGCGCCGAGGTAGGGTTCGAGGCCGGCCGGGTATTCGACGACCGTCGCGGGGTCGACGCGGAGCGCGACGGCCGGGGCGGCGAGGAGGGCGCGGCGGTCGACGGGCGCACCGGTGAGGAGCACGGACCCGGTCGAGGCGACCGCAGCCGCGGCCGAGAGCTCGAGCGCGCTGGCGGGGGCAGCGGCGGGGAAGCCGACACCGATCTGGCCGGCGCGGAGACGGAAGCGCTCCACGGGCGTCGGCGGGAGCACCTCTTCCGGGGCGATAACGGGTCGCTCCGAGCGGTCCGGGCCGGCGGCTGCGAGGAGGGCGGGATCGTGCGGCTCGGCCGGCTCCGGCAGGAGGCGGGGGTCGGCGCCGCGCGCGGCGAGCGGGCGGACGAGGCGGCCGCCGCCCCGGAGACCGAGACGGGCCATCGCGGCGGCCGCGCGGGCGCCGGTCGGGAGGGAGCAGGCTGCCGCCCAGGCCTTCCAGGCGGCGCGCTCAGCGCGGCCGGCGACGGCGCCGCGCTCGACGGCGTCGGCGCGGAGGTCGAGCAGCATGCGGTGGAGGGGGATGCCGACGGGGCAGGCTTCGGTGCAGGCGCCGCAGAGGGTGCTCGCAAAGGGGAGGTCGGCCTGGCCACCGCGCGGCCAGAGGAGCGGCGACAGCACCGCACCGATCGGCCCCATGTAGGGCGAGCCGTAGGCGAGGCCGCTGACGGCCCGGTAGACGGGGCAGGCGTTCATGCAGGCGCCGCAGCGGATGCAGCGGAGGACATCGCGGTAGCGCGGGTCGGCGAGGATGCGGGAGCGCCCGTTATCGACGACGACGACGTGGCGCTCCTGCCCGGGCGGCGGGCTGCCGAGGATGTGGGTGAAGGCGGTGAGCGGCTGGGCCGTCGCGCTGGGGGCGAGGACCTGGAGGATGGCGAGGGCGCCGGCTTCGTCGGCGACGACCTTCTCGAGGCCGGTCACGATGATGTGCTTGCGCGGGTGGGAGACGCCGAGCGCGACGTTGCCTTCGTTCTCGACGATGGCGAAGCGGCCGCTGCTCGCGATGGCGGTGTTGGCGCCGGTGATGGCGGCGTCGCAGTCCTGGAAGTAGCGGCCGACGACGTCGCGGATGTGCTGCGAAAGGACGACCGGGTCGTCGGTCTCCAGGGGGGCGCCGGCGCGCGCGAGGAGGTCGCGGATGCGGGCGCGGTTGAGGTGGACGGCGGGGGCGGTGACGTGGCTCGGTCCGCGGCCTTCGAGGTCGACGATGTACTCGCCGATGTCGGTCTCGAGGACGTCGATACCGGCCTCGCGGAGCGCGTGGGTGAGGCCGATCTCCTCGGCGACCATGGATTTGGACTTGGCGACGCGGCGGGCATCGCCGAGGAGGCGGCGGACGATGTCGACGGCCTCGGCGGCGGTGGCGGCGCGGTGGTAGCCGACACCGCGGAGGGCGAGCTGTTCGCGGAGGCGGCGCTGCAGCTCTTCGAGCCGGTCGACGGCGTCGGCGCGGGCGGCAGCGGCGCGGTCGCGGGCGTCGGCCGGACCGCGAGCGAGCATCGCGCGGGAATCGGCGACGAGCTTGCGCATGATGGGCAGGAGCGCGGCCGAGCGGTGCTCTTCGGCGATTTCGCGGCGGGCGCGGGTGCGGAAGCCGGTCATGCGAGGGCCCTCGCGAGCAATTCGGGGAGCGTCCAGGCTTCGAGCTGGATGCCGAGGCCGGCGGCGCCGGACTGCAGGTGGGCGAGGCAGGAGTAGTCGGGCGAGACGACGACCCGTGCGCCGGTCGCGCCGAGGGCGGCGAGCTTCGCGCGCATGATTTCGACCGAGGTCTCGGGCTGTTTGACGGCAAAGGTGCCGCCGAAGCCGCAGCACTCCTCGGCGAAGGCGGGTTCGCGGACTTCGAGGCCGTCGATGCGGCTGAGGATGGCGCTGATGGCGGCGGAGGCGTGCAGTTCGCGCCGGGAATGGCAGGACTCGTGGAGGACGACGACGCCCGGGAGGCGGAGGCCGAGGCGGTCGAGGCCCGGGTGACGGGCGACGTACGTCGCGAAGTCGACGAAGCGGGCGGCGATGGATGCCGCCGCAGCATCACGCGGGGGCGGCCACAGGCCGGGGAGGTAGTGGCGGACCATCGCGGTGCAGGAGCCGGAGGTGGTCACGATGGCGCTATGGGCGCGGGCGGCTTTGAGCAGCTGGCGGCCCACGGTGCGGGCCTCGGTGCGGAAGCCGCTGTTGAAGGCAGGCTGGCCGCAGCAGCGGCCGTCGATGAGGGTGACGGTATCGCCAAGGGCCTCGAGGACGCGGCGGGCATCTCCGGCATCGCCGGGGCGGAGCGCCTGGAGGTAGCAGGGATCGAACAGGGCGACCGAGGCCATGGGGGCATTGTACGCCGGGATGTTGCGCTGGCTGTGACGCGTACCGCAGGATCCGGGCCGGGCGCAGCACGCATCGACAGGAGGGTTCGAACCATGGCCGAAACGACCATCACCGTGCGGGACCACGGGCCGTACGTCATCCGCGGGGAGTTCGTGGTCGTCGACGCGGAGGGGAACCAGTTCGAGCGGAAGGAGGCGGTGGCGCTCTGCCGGTGCGGGCATTCGGCGACGAAGCCGTTCTGCGACGGGTCGCACAACCGGGAACGGTTCCAGTCGGCACCCCGGGCGGGCGGGTGATGGCGGCGCGGCGGCGGTCGGCGGCGCGGCCGACGCGGAAGTCGCGTACCCGGCGGGCAGGGACGCCGGCGCGGGTCGAGCTGCCGGGCGGCATCCGGCTGGTGATGAACCGGACCGGCACGGTGACGGTCGGGGATGGTGCGCTGGCGATTCGCGTCGGGGCCAGCGGCCAGCCGACGGTCTCGGTGCGCCTGCCGCAGGAGGGGCGCCGGGCTCAGTCGTCGTAGAGGCGGGCGGCCGCGGCTTCGAGGTCGCGCTCTTCAGCAGGCGAAAGCGGTGAAAACGCCTCCGCGGCGGCCGCGTTGGCGCGGACGCGGTCCGGGTGGCGCGCGCCCGGGATGGCGACCGAGACGGCCGGGTGGGTCCACACGTAGCGGAGGAGGTTCTCGGGCGTGAGGATGCCCGCCCCGCCGCGGGCGAGGCGGCCGCGGATGGCGCTGGTCCGGCCGGACCCGCCGAGCGGCCGCATCACGATGACGGCGACGCCGCGTTCGCCGGCGAGGTCGAGGAGGGGGCGCGATCCGGGGGAGAAGGCCGAGTACTCGAGCATGACGGCATCGAAGGCGCCGGATTCGATGGCGAGGCGGCCGATTTCGAGGCTGTGGGTGGAGATGCCGATGAAGCGGATGGCGCCACGCTCCTGCGCGGCGCGGAGGCCTTCGAGCGCGCCGCCGGGGGCCATTACCTGCGCCCACGCTTCCGGGGTGGAGACATCGTGGAGCTGGTAGAGGCCGATGGTCTCGAGGCCGAGCACCTGCAGGGAACGGTCGATTTCGTACTGGGCGCTGCTGGCCTTGCGGCGGAAGGTTTTGCTGGCGAAGAGGACGCCGGGCGCGCCGTGTTCGCGGACGACGCGGCCGAGGAGGTGTTCGGAACCTTCGTAGTCGCGGGCGGTATCGATGAGCCGGACACCGAGGTCGATGGCGGCGGCGACGGTGGCGAAGGCGTCGGGCGAATGGGGCGTGTCCATAGCGCCGAGGCCGAGGATGGGGAGGTCGAGGCCAGTCGAACCGAAGGGGCGGAGCGGGATGGGCACGAGGAGAGGGTAGCGCGGCGCCAGCAGGGTAGGACAGCAAGACGCCGGCGGTGTACGCTCGGGGGCGGCCGAACGGGGTTCGGCCGCGACACCTGAGACAGCGAGGTCGTTGACGTGCCAATCGATCCTTCGAAGGCGCTTGGGGCGCCGATCCAGGGCGGGACGTTCCGCTGGGACCGGGACCGGGTCATCCTGTACCACCTCGGCGTGGGCGCGGGCGACCCGCCGACGGACCCGAACGAGCTGACGTATACGTACGAACGGAACCTGAAGGTGCTGCCGAGCTTCGGCGTCATCCCGGCGTTCGGGTCGCTGGGCGGCGTCGGGCAGGTGCCGGGGCTGCAGTTCAACCCGGCGCTGCTGCTCCATGGGGAGCAGGACCTCGAAATCCGGAAGCCGATCCCGGTCGAGGGCGAGGTGGAGACGAGCGGCAAGGTGGCCGGGATCTACGACAAGGGGAAGGCCGCGCTCGTCGTGCTGGAGACGGAGACGAAGCTGAAGGGCGAAGCGGAGCCGCTGTTCGTGAACCGGTTCTCGCTCTTCCTGCGGGGCGAGGGCGGCTTCGGCGGCGAAAGCGGGCCGCCAGCTGGCAACGAAGCGCCGAACCGGGCGCCGGACGGCACGGTCGAATCGAAGACGCTGCCGCAGCAGGCGCTGCTCTACCGGCTCTCGGGCGACAAGAACCCGCTGCACGCCGACCCGGACTTCGCGAAGATGGGCGGCTTCGACCGGCCGATCCTCCACGGTCTGTGCTCGTTCGGCGTGGTGTGCAAAGCGGTGGTGGACCATGCGCTCGGCGGCGACACGGCGAAGGTGGCGCGCTACCAGGCGCGGTTCGCCGGTGTGGTCTTCCCGGGCGAGACGATCGTGACCTCGTACTGGCGCGAGGGGAACACGATTCTCGTCGCGGCGCAGACGAAGGAACGGGGCACGCCGGTCATCACGAACGCGGCGATCACGGTGCGCGGCTAGCGCCCCGGAGCGAGCATGCGACGGCGGGGCCGCGGCGGTTGCCGCGGCCTCGTTTTTCGTTCGCTGTCAGGCAGGGGCTGGCTATTCGAAGAGGAAGCGGCGGCGGCGCGGCGCGGCCTTCCGGTAGCGGAGGCCGAACTTGCGGATGCCGACCTCGCGGACGATGGCGGCGGCTTCCTCTGGAGAGTCGGTGAGGACGAGGCGGTCGAGGTCTTCGGGGTCGATGGTGCCCATGGCGACGAGGCGGTTGAGCATGAAGTCCATGAGCGGCTCGTAGAAGTCGACGCCGATGAGGATGCAGGGGTAATCGCGGATTTTGCGGGTCTGGATGAGGGTGGCGATTTCGAAGAGTTCATCGAGGGTGCCGAAGCCGCCGGGCATGGCGATGAAGGCGTAGGAGTACTTGGCCAGCATCACCTTGCGGACGAAGAAGTAGCGGAACTCGACGAAGGTATCGAGGTAGGGGTTCGGCTTTTGCTCGTGGGGGAGTTCGATGTTGCAGCCGACGGAGTAGCCGCCGACGTCCTTGGCGCCGCGGTTGGCGGCCTCCATCAGCCCCGGGCCGCCGCCGGTCATGACGGTGAAGCCTTCGCGGGCGACGGCCTGCCCGACGCGGCGGGCGAGGTCGTAGTAGGGGTGGTCCTCCGTGAAGCGGGCGGAGCCGAAGATGGTGACGCAGGGGCCGACGAAGTGGAGTTTGCGGAAGCCGCGGATGAATTCGCCGCCGATGCGGAGGACGCGGAGGAATTCTGACCCGCGGTCGGCCGGGCCTTCGAGGAAGCGGCGTTCGTCGGCGCCGTCCGGGGCTTTGCCCCACTCGGGGGCGCGGGCTGGCGGCGCGGGGAGGGGAAGCGTGTCGTCCGGCATGGGGCAAGTCTATCGGGTGGCGGGCGTGCAGGCCGCCGGGGGAGGGGAGGAGGGAAAACGGGGCCTTCCCCTACGCAGGCCGGGGCCGTGCTGCCGACTGTTCGATCATGGAAGAGACGCAGGGAACCCGGGCGAGGGAGCTGCACCTCGTGCCAGCGCGCGAGGGGTGGCTGCTCGTCGCAGCAGGGACGGAGCGGCCGGTCGGCGTGTACCGCGAATTGGGGGCGGCGATCGATGCGGCGACGGCAGGGGCGCGGGCGGTGCGGCTGGTCGTGCACGAGCGGCGGGCCTGGTAGCCGCGCGGGCGATTGAAGGGGCGGCCCCGGCGGGGGTATGCTGCCGGCGGCCCGCCGCCCGCGGCGGAGCATTCTTCCCGATTCGGAGGCTGACGATGAGCGACCTGAGGGCGACGCAGGAGCGCCATGCGCAGGATGTGGTGACCGGCAACGTGGCCGGGCTGATGGGCGATTTCACGCCGAACGCGATGGCGAAGGTGATGGCGCTGGCGGCGAACCCGATCACGGCGACCCGCTTCGAAATCAAGGACCTCGGCAACAACGAGGTGGAGATTTCGTACATCGGCGAGAAGACGCGGGTGGTGTGGAGCAAGTGGGTGGAGAACGGCGGGAAGTGGCAGATCGACGACGTGAAGGAAGTCACGGGGTCGTGACGGCGGACCCGGGCGAGGCGCGCGCTGCGGCCGAACGGACGGCGCGCGCGGTGATGACCGGGAACCTCGCCCAGGTAATGGCCGACCTGGCGCCCGAGGCGATGGCGCAGCTGATGCAGCTCGCCTCGGGGGCGCAGGGGCTCTCGCCGGCGCAGCTCCCGGGCATCGACGGGTTCGAGCTTGAGGAGCAGGCCGCCGAGGAGGGCGAAGCGCGGTTCCTCGTGCGGTTCCGTTCGAGCGCGGGGACGGTGGCGGTGGCGACGCGCTGGCGGCCGATGCTGGGGCAGTGGAAGGTGGTGGAGATCGGGCTTGCGGGGTTCGAAGCGCCCGGGCAGCCGGGGCCGGCGGCGGGAGGCTGAGGGGCGATGGACCTGGTGCTCGTTCGGCATGCGATTGCAGCGGAACGGGGCACCGTGGCGAACGATGCGGAGCGGCCGCTGACGCCGGAAGGCGCGGAGCGGATGCGGGAAGCAGCCCGGGGGCTCGCGCGGCTCGTGACGCCGCAGGTCATCGTGAGTTCGCCGTGGCTGCGGGCCGTGCAGACGGCGGAGATCCTGCGGGAAGCGTACGGGCTGGGGAAGGTGCGGATTTCGGAGACGCTCGCGGGCGATGACTACCAGGCCGTGATCGAGATGGCGGCGGAAACGGACGCCTCGCCGGTGGCTCTGGTGGGCCACGAGCCGTGGATGGGCGAGCTGCTGGCCTACCTGTTGACGGGCGACCCGGCCGGGATGGCGGTGACGTTCAAGAAGGGCGGGGCGGCGCTGGTGCGGGCGGCGGGCGAGCCGCGGGCGGGGAACTGCTGGCTGGAATGGTTCATCCCGCCGGGTGCGCTGCGGCGGATGGCGGCAGGCTAGCCGACGAGGGCGGGGCCCCGGGCGAGGAGGCGGCAGCGGAGGACGGTTTCGAACCGGCGGCGCTGGCGTTCGATTTCGTGGAGTTCGGCGTCGAGCGGGGCGTCGGCTTCGAGGTCGAGGGACAGGGCATCGCCTTCGAGGTCGAGGCGGAGGCCGCGGACCGGCGAGGGGGCGCGGCGCCGGACGGCGCGGGCGAGGCCGAGGATGGCGGCGAGGATGGCGGCCTTGCGCGCGTCGTCGCCGTTCGTGATCGCGCGGTAGGGCGAGAGGTCGGGCGTGCCGGAATCGGCCCAGCGGACGAGGGCGGCGAGGAGGATGACCTCGCGGTGGGCGTAGCCGTGGAGGTCGCCGCTGTGGACCAGGTACTCGGCGTGGCGGTCGCGGTTGTAGTAGTCGATGTGGGTGCCGATGCCGGCGAGGCGGGCGGCATCGCTGAGGAGGCCGCGTTCGGTGTCGCCGAGGCCGTGGAGCGGCCGGGTGACCTCGAAAATGCGGTCAGCGGCCTCGACGGTGGGTTCGGCGGAGGCGATATCGACGCCGTTGGCGAGGGCGAGGCCGGCGATGCTGGCGGCGCGGACGTCGGGGAGGACGGGGCTTTCGCCGCGGATCGCCTGCCAGGCGAGGCCTTCGCGGAGGCCCTGGCCGGAGACGACGAGCGACGGCGCGCCGAGGAGCTCCATGACCTCGTCGATGACGATGGCGGCGGCGTGGAGGAGGTCGGCGCGGTTGCTGCCGACACCGGGGATGCGGCGGCGGGCCTCGGTGGGGACGGCGGCGAGTTCGCGCGCGAGGCGGCGGAGCTCTTTCCGGGTGATTTCGAGGCCGTGAAGCCGGCCGAGCGGGTAGCGGCGGCGGATGCGGATGATGCGGGCGAGGTTGCGAACGGCGCCGCCGGTGGCGAAGAGCACGGGCGGGAGATGGCCAGGGACGAAGGAGCGCTGGACGGCCTTGCGGAGGGCCCGGACTTCACGGGGAAGGGGCGGGTCGGCGTGGAGGTACGTCTCGCGGCTGTAGATGGCGCCGAGGGGGACGGACTGGACTTCGCGGAGGGCGCGGCCTTCGACGGTCATGAGCTCGAGCGAGCCGCCGCCGAGGTCGAGGAGGTAGCCGTCGGTGAGGGTGGTGCTGTTGATGACCCCGAGGTAGCCGGCGTGGGCTTCTTCGTAGCCCGAGAGGACGCGGATACGGAGGCCGGTGCGGTCGCGGACGCGTTCGAGGAAGTCGTCCGCGTTGGGGGCGCGGCGGAGGGCCTCGGTGCCGACGGCGATGATCTCGGCGGGGCCGTGGGCCTCGGCGAGCTGGTGCATGATGGCGAGGGCGCGGAGGCCGCGCTCCATGCCTTCGGGCGTGAGGTTGCCGCCGGCCTGGCCGGAGCCGAGGCGGGCATCGTAGCGGGCCTCGTCGATGACTTCGAAGGCGAGGTAGCTGAGGGCGCGGGCGACGAGGAGGCGGATGGAGTTCGAGCCGACGTCGATGACGGCGACGGTCTGCCGGGGAGCGACTGGCATATGCTGATCCCAGCATGCGCCCGGGACGTGAGCGGAACAAGGGGCGATTGCGCGGCGTGTGGTAGACTGCATGCCAGCCGGTTGAGGAGGTGCGCGCGTGCGCCGAACCTTCGCCATTCTGATGGTGCTTCCGTTAACGTTTGCGTTCCTGCCGCTGGCGGCGGTGGTGATGGGCGGGGGCGGCGAGACGCCGCAGGGCACGCTGGTGCTCGAGACGGCTGACGCGCACGGGGCGGGCGCGGCGGCGAACGTGGCCGCCTGGGACGCGCGAGAGTTCGCGCCCAGGGACGACGCGCTGGCCTACCGCTCGGGGGATGCGCCCGGCAAGCCGGGCGACAGCTGCCCGGACGCACCGCAGAGCTGACGGTTCAGCCTGCTTCAGCATGACGCAGCGGCCCGCCCCTGGATGGGGGCGGGCCGCTGTGGTTCGTGCGGGGGCAGGTGGACGCCGGTCAGCCGCGGGGCGGGAGCGCCTCGAGGGCGCGGCCGATGACGAGCCGCTGAATCTGGTTGGTGCCTTCGAAGATCTGGAAGATCTTAGCGTCGCGGACCCACTTTTCGACCGGGTGGTCGCGCATGTAGCCCTGCCCGCCGAGGACCTGGACGGCATCCACGGTGACCTTCATGGCGACGTCGGAGGCGAAGCATTTCGCCATCGAGCCCTCGGCCTGGAGGTAGGGGACGTTGGCGCCGGCCATCCAGGCGGCGCGCCAGACCATGAGGCGGGCGGAATCGACGGCCATCGCCATGTCGGCGAGCATGAAGGAGATCGCCTGGTTCTTGATGATCGGCCGGCCGAACTGGACGCGGGACTTGGCGTAGTCGAGCGCGTATTCGTAGGCGGCGCGGGCGATGCCGACGGCGTAGGCGCCGACGACGGGGCGGGTGCGCTCGAGGGTCATGAGGGCGCCGACGGCGCCCGGCCCGGCGGAGCCGCCGGGTTTCGAGGGGGCGCCGAGCTTGTACTCGGCCGGGATGCGGCAGTCCGTGAAGATGACGTTGGCGGTGTGGGATGCGCGGATGCCCATCTTCTTCCAGACGGTGCCTTCCTGGAGTCCGGGCGTGCCCTTCGGGACGACGAAGGCGCTGATACCGCCCCAGCCTTTCGAGCGGTCTTCGGTCGCGAAGACGACGTGGACGTCGGCGATGCCGCCGTTGGTGATGAACTGCTTTTCGCCGTTGAGGACGTAGAAGTCGCCGTCGCGGGTGGCGGTCGTCTGGATGTTGGCGACATCGGAGCCGGCGTCGGGCTCGGTGAGGCACATCGCGCCGAGGTGGACCTCGTTTTCGTCGGAGGCGATGGCAGCGAGCCACCGTTCGCGCTGCTCGGGCGTGCCGGTGGCGGCGATGGCGGCGGCGGCGAGGCCGGAGCTGTTGATGGCGAGGGCGATGCCGGCGCAGCCCCACGAGAGCTCCTCGGCAATGATGGAGGGGATGAGCGAGGAGCCGGAGCCATCGAGGAGCGAGCCCTGTTTCGAGATGCCGAACCCGATGGCGGCGGCTTTCTTGATCAGGTCGTACGGGACTTCTTCGCGCTCGTCGTAGTAGGCGGCGACGGGGCGGATCTCCTTGCGGGCGAAGTCGCGGGCGACCTGCTGGACCAGCTTTTCTTCGTCGTTGAGTTCGAGTGAGACCATGGGTTCCTCCGGGTTGGCCTTCAGCAAGATTACCAGCCGGTAGGCGAAAGGGGCGCGGGCGGGGATGCACGGATCGCGGGAGGGGGCTAGGCTCGTGGCATGGCGCGGCGCAGGAGGGCAGGGGAGGCAGGACGGGGATACCGTGGCGTGATGACAGGGGCCGCGGCGGGTACCGAGAAATTCACGGAGGGGCGGGCCGAATTCCATGGACACCCGGGGAAGGGGCTGCCTATCATGGCGCCGCCCCTGGACCCCACGACCGCAACGGCATCGAGGTAACGCGACGTGACGAACGAGCGCATCGACCAGTTTTTGAATTTCCTGGCGGTGGAGAAGAACGCGTCCCAGAACACGCTGGCCGCCTACCGGAATGACCTTGCCCAGTTCACGAATTTCATGGCGAGCGAGTACCCGGGGGTGGCGCCGGAGGCGATGACGAAGGACCACCTGGTGCGGTTCGTGGAGCACCTGCGGGAGGAGATGAAGTACAAGGACACGACGGTGGCGCGGAAGGTGGCGTCGCTGAAGTCGTTCTTCAGCTTCCTCGCGGGGGAGGGGGTGATCGGGGCGGACCCGACGGAGCAGGTGAAATCGCCGCAGGTTGGGAAGCAGCTGCCGCGGGCGCTCACGGTGGAGGAGGTCGACGAGCTGCTGGAGCAGCCGGCGCGGCGGAACACGCCGGAGGCGCGGCGCGACAAGGCGATGCTCGAACTGCTCTACGCGACGGGCCTGCGGGTGACGGAGCTGGTCTCGCTGGACGTGAACGACGTGGCGCTGGAGAGCGACCCGGTCACCGTGCGGTGCGTCGGCAAGGGCGACAAGGAGCGGGTGCTGACGCTGCCGCCGACGGCGGTGGACGAGCTGCGGCAGTACATCTTCCATATCCGGCCGAAGCTGGTGCGGAACCGGCGCGAGGCTGCGCTGTTCGTCAACCGGCGGGGCGAACGGCTGACGCGGCAGGGCTTCTGGCTGATTCTGAAGAACTACGCCAAAGAGGCGGGGCTGGACACGGCGATCACGCCGCACACGCTCCGCCACACGTACGCGACGCACATGCTGGCGGGCGGGATGCCGCTGCGGTACGTGCAGGACGCGCTGGGCCACGCGAGCATCTCGACGACGCAGATCTACACGCACCTGACGGACCAGCAGAAGCGGAAGGAGTACGACAAGGCCCACCCGCGGGCCTCGGCGTAGGAGTTCAGGCGCCGGGAGCGCGCAGGAGCTCGAGGAGCGCGGCCCGGGGCACGCCGAGCGAGGCGAAAAACATCGGGCTGCACTCGCCGGATTCGACGAGGGCGATCGCGAGGTCGGCGCACGTGATGGTCATGCTGCCGGCCGCGCGGGCCGCGGCGGCGGCGCGGCTGATCGCCTCGCGGGCGGCAGAGCCGAATATGACGTCGCGGTCGAGCGGGTCTTCGCCGAGCCCCTGGGTGGCGACGAGCGCCTGCTGGACGGCGGCGGGTTCGGGCAGGCCTTCGAGCCCGGCAGCCCGGAGCTGGAGGAGACAGGCGGCGAGCAGGTGTTCCGGCGCGACGATGGCGCAGTTCGTCCGGTAGCAGAGGGCCTGCGCCTCGCGGAGGGCGCGGGCGGCGTCGGCGGCGAGGGTGAGTTCGTCGCTGCTCATGCGCCGCGTTCGAGGGGCCGGGCGATGGCAGAGGGCGCGATATCGAGCACCTCGAGTTCGACGCCCTGCCCGGTGACATCGGGCTGGAGGGAGTAGACGAGGTCGACCTCGGCGTCGAGCTCGGCGCCGGCCTGGCGGAAGGCGATGCCGCGCCAGGTGACCGGGCCGTGGCGGACGGTGAGGCGGAGGTGGTCGCCGGTGGCGCCGACGGGTTTCGCCTGGAGGAGGCTGACGCCGCGGCTGAGGAGGACGGGCTTCCGATTGCCGTGGCCCGTGGGCTCGAAGCGCATGAGGCCCTTCACTTCGAGGCCGTCGAGGGCGCTGAGAGGCGCCTCGGCGTCGATGTCGATGACCCGGCGGGGCGGCTCCCAGCCGAGGCGCGCAGCGGCCGTCGCGGTGAGCCGCTCGCGGAGTTCGTCGAGGTGCTCGTTGCGGACGGTGAAGCCGGCGGCGGCGCGGTGTCCGCCGTGGCGGACGAGCAGGTGCTTCTCGGCGCGGATGGCTGCGACGATGTCGAGGCCGGGGATGCTGCGGGCGCTGGCGCGGGATTCTTCGGGGCCGCGCGAGAGGACGACGGCAGGCCGGTTGCGCCGCTCGGCGAGGCGGGAGGCGACGAGCCCGACGATGCCGGGCGCAATCCGGTCGGTGACGACCCAGAGGAGCGGGACGTCGGCGGGGCCGAGGAGCTCTTCGGCGAGCTGCGTGGCTTCTTCCGTCTGGCGCTGGCGCTCGCGGTTGAGGGCGTGGAGTTCGTTCGCGAGCTCGAGAGCGCGGCGGAAATCCCGCTCGAGGAGCAGCTGGAGGGCGATGTTCGCGTGGGCGAGACGGCCGGCCGCGTTCATCCGCGGGCCGAGCGCGAAGCCGAGCGTCTCGGAGGTGAAGCGCTCGGGGCTGACGCCGGCGACGCGGGAGAGGGCGGCGAGGCCGGGGCGGAGCCCGCCGGTGCGCATGACCTCGAGGCCGCGGGCGACGATGCGACGGTTCTCGTCGACGAGGGGCGCGACATCGGCGACGGTGCCGAGAGCGGCGAGGTCGATGAAGTCGGCATCCTCGAACGGGCGGCCGAGGTGGTCGTAGAGGACTTCGAGGAAGCGGTAGGCGACGCCGCAGGCGGCCAGCTCGTCGAAGGGGTAGGGCGAGTCGATGCGCTTCGGATTGACGGCGGCGAGGGCATCGGGGAGCACGTCGGGCACCGTGTGGTGGTCGAGGATGATGACGTCGAGGCCGAGTTCGTTCGCGTAGGCGACTTCGGCGACCGAGGAGATGCCGCAGTCGGCGGTGACGAGCAGCGTCGCGCCGGCGGCGGCGAGCGAGCGGATGGCGCCGAAGTTGAGGCCGTAGCCTTCGGTGAAGCGGTCGGGGATGTAGGGCAGGGTGCGGGCGCCGAGCGGGGCGAGGCCTTCGCGGAGGATAGCGATGGAGGTGACGCCGTCGACGTCGAAATCGCCGTAGAGCGCGATCAGCTCGCCGTCATCGATGGCGCGGGCGACGCGCTGGACGGCTTCGGCCATGCCGGGCAGGAGGAGCGGGTCGTGGGCGGGCAGCAGGTGAGGCTTGTAGAAGGCATCGGCCTGCTGACGGGTGGTGATGCCGCGGGCAGCGAGGACGGCCGCGACGACGGGCGGGAAGCGGGGGATGCCGTTCTGGTGGGCGTAGGGGTCGCGGAGCCGCCAGCGGGGAGGCAGGGCGCCGACGAGCTGCGTCATGGCGACGGCCGGTAGGTGCGGAAGATGAGGCTGGAGTTGTGGCCGCCGAAGCCGAGCGAGTTGGTCATCACGGCCTCGAGGCGGGCCGGGCGGGCGACGTTGGGCACGTAGTCGAGGTCGCAGTCGGGGTCCGGCACTTCGTAGTTGGCGGTCGGCGGGATGACCTGCTTCTGGAGGGCAAGGACCGAGATGGCGGCTTCGACGGCGCCCGCGGCGCCGAGCAGATGGCCGGTCATCGACTTCGTGGAGCTGATGGGGAGGTCGTAGGCGTATTCGCCGAAGACGCGCTTGAGGGCGAGCGTTTCGAGGCGGTCGTTGATGGGGGTGGAGGTGCCGTGGGCGTTGAGGTAGTCGATTTCGTCGGGCTGGAGGCCGGCCTGCCGGAGCGCGATCTGCATGGCGCGGGCGGCGCCCTCGCCCCGGTCGTCGGGCTGGGTGATGTGGTAGGCGTCGGAGGTCGCGCCGTAGCCGGCGAGCTCGGCGAGGATGGCGGCGCCACGGGCGCGGGCGTGCTCTTCGCTTTCGAGGACGAGGACGGCGGCGCCCTCGGCGAGGACGAAGCCGTCGCGGCGGGCGTCGAAGGGGCGGGAGGCGCGGGCCGGGTCGGCGTTGGCGGTGGTGAGGGCCTTCGCAGAGGCGAAGCCGGCGACGACGATCGGCGTGATGGGCGCTTCGGTGCCGCCGGCGAGGACGACCTCGGCGTCACCGCGGCGGATGATGTTCGCGGCTTCGCCGATACTGTCGGCGCCGCTGGCGCAGGCGCTGACGAGGCAGTAGTTCACGCCGCGCGCGCCGAGGCGGATGCTGAGCTGGCCGCTCGTCATATCGGCGAGCATCATCGGCATGAGGAAGGGCGAGACGCGGCCGGGGCCCTTCGCGCGCATGGTTTCGTACTCGGCGACGAGGGTGGTGATGCCGCCGATGGCGGTGCCGATGATGATGGCGAGTTCGGAGCCGTCGCCGGGCGCGGGGCGGTAGCCGGACTGGGCGAGGGCCTCATCGGCGGCGACGAAGGCGAACTGGGTGGCGCGGTCGGCGCGGCGGGCTTCTTTGCGGTCCATGTAGGCAGCCGGGTCGAAGTCGGGGACTTCACCGGCGACCTGCGAATCGAAGCCTTCAGGGTCGAAGAGGGTGATGCGGCGGGTGCCGGAGCGGGCTTCGACGAGGGCTGCCCACGTATCGCAGGCGTTATGTCCAAGGGGACTGACGATGCCGAGGCCGGTAACGACGACGCGGCGGGCGGGGGAGGGTGCGCTGTTCGTCACGGGTTGCCCTGAGTGTACATCAGGATTGGGTAAGGTCCCGGACGACGCGGGGGAGGCGATCGGCGATGTCGCCGGCGAGGAGGCCGGCGCGGCCGAGTTCCGGCTCGGCGGCCTCGGCGACCGCGGCGTGGAGGTAGACGCCGAGGCGGGCGGCGGTGTAGGGGTCGGCCCCCTGCGCGAGGTAGCCGGCGATGATGCCGGCGAGGACGTCGCCGCTGCCGGCGGTCGCGAGGAGGGGGTTCGCGAACGGGCAGAGCGCGGCCGCGCCGCCCGGGGCCGCGACCACGGTGTGGGCGCCCTTGAGGACGACGACGCAGCCGAAGCGGTCGGCGGCGGCGCGGGCCGCGCCGGGGCGGTCGCGCTGGACGTCCGGGATGGTCGTGCGGAGGAGGCGCGCCATCTCGCCGGGGTGGGGGGTGAGGATGGCGCGGGGGTGGAGCCGCTGCGGAGCGTCGTCCATGGCGGCGAGGGCGTTGAGGGCATCGGCGTCGACCACGACGCCGCCGGGGCAGTCGGCGGTATCGGGGAGGGCGGCCCAGGTGAAGGCGCGGGTCTCATCGGCGAGCGAGAGGCCGGGGCCGATGACGGCTGCGCGGGCCGCGGCCCACTCGGCGCGGAGCGAGAGCGCGGCTTCGGCGGCGAGGGTGCCGCCCGGCGCGGCGGGGAGGGGCAGCCAGGTCGCCTCGGGGAGCGCCGGGGCGAGCCCGGCCGCGAGGTCGTCGGCCGCGGCGATGGTGACGAGCCCGGCGCCGGCCCGGTAGGCGCCGCGGGCGGCCAGCAGGACGGCCCCGCGGTAGCGGCTGGACCCGCCGACGACGAGGACGCGGCCGAACGTACCCTTGTTGGCGTCGGCCGGGCGCGCCGGGAGGTGCTGGCGCACCCAGCGGGAGGTGATCAGTTCGAGCGAGACGGCCTCGAGCGCCTCTTTTGGGATGCCGATATCGATGACCTGAACGCGGCCGACGGCGTCGCTGCCGGGCGCCTGGTACATCCCCACCTTCGGCAGGCCGAAGGTGACCGTCATGTCGGGCACGACGAGGAGGGGGTCGACGGCGCCGGAGTCGCTGTCGAGGCCGGTCGGGAGATCGACGGCGACGACCTTCGGCGGCTGGTAGGAGCTCGCGCGGACGCGGCCGAGCGCGGCGAGGGCGCGGCCGACCGGGCTGGCCGGGTCGAGCGGGAGGCGCTGGCCGATGCCGAGGAGGGCATCGATGACGAGGTCGGCGGCTTCGAGCTGGGCCCGGAGCTGGCCGCCGCCGGGGTCATCGTCACCCATGAGGAGGGGGATTTCGCGGGCGCGGAGTTCTTCGAGGCGGGATTCGTCGCGGTGGCCGGCCGGGAAGTAGACGGCGACCTCGGCGCCCCAGTCGTAGAGGTGGCGGGCAGCGACGAGGCCATCGCCGCCGTTGTTGCCGGGGCCGGCGAGGACGAGGATGCGGCGGCCTTCGAGCGTGCCGAGGAGCATCCACGACTCCTGGGCGACGGCGAGGCCGGCTTCCTCCATCAACTGGGCTTCGCTGGAGCCGGCGGCGATGGCCGCGGCTTCGAGCTGGCGCATTTCGGCAGCGGTGACGAGCTTCATCGGAGGCCTTTCTCCCGGATGAGGCGAAGGGCGTTGTCGCCGCGCCGGGGGGTGTCTTCGGCTTCGGTGAGGGCGCGCTCGCCGACGACGGAGGCCATGGCGAGGTCGGCGAGGTGGGTCATGGAGATTTCGAGGCCGCGGAGTTCGATCTCCTCGGCGCGCTTCGCCCCGCGGCCGTAGAGGAAGACGAGCGGCTTGCCGCGGCGGTTGGGGAGGATTTCGATGTCCTTCCAGCCGACGCCGCGGATGCCGGTGCCGAGGGCCTTCATCACGGCCTCTTTCGCGGCGAAGCGGACAGCGAGTTCGGGGATGCGGCCGCGGCAGTGGGCGATTTCGTCGGGGGTGTAGACGCGGTTGAGGAAGCGGTCGCCGTGGCGGCGGATGACGTCGGCGATGCGGTGGGTTTCGATGACATCGATGCCGTGGGCGAACTTGCGCGGGCGCGGCGGCGTGGCGTCGTCGGGCATGGGAACCAGCCTGTTCGTGCAGGGTGGGTGAACTCGTGCTGCGCGGATCGTACGCGAGGGCGGCCGTTCGCGCGTGGCCGGCGCGGCTTTGGCCCGGAGGGAGGTTCCCGGCTACGCTACGCGCATGCCGGCGAAGCTGATCGATGGGGCGGCGATAGCCGCGGAGATCCGCGCGGAGGTCGCGCGCGAGGCGGCGGAGCTGCGGGCCGCGGGGGTGACCCCGGGGCTGGCGGCCGTCATCGTGGGGGACAACGCCGCGTCCATCAGTTATGTCTCAATGAAGACGAAGGCGTGCGCCGAGGCAGGCATCTTTTCGGAGACGTTCCGGCTGCCGGCATCGGCCACTGAGGCGGAGGTCATCGCGCTCATCCGGGAGTTGAACGCGGACAGGCGCTTCCACGCGATCCTGCCCCAGCTGCCGCTGCCGACGCAGGTGAACGAGCTGCGCGTCATCGACGCGATGGACCCGGCGAAGGACGCCGACGGCCTCCACCCGGTGAACCTCGGCAAGCTCCTGCGGGGCGAGCTCGATGGCGCGATCCCGTGCACGCCCCACGGGGTGGTGGAGCTGCTGCTGCGCACGGGGAACGACCCGGCGGGGAAGCACGTGGTGGTCGTGGGCCGGAGCACGCTCGTGGGACGGCCGCTGGCGGTGCTGCTTTCGAACAAGGCGCGGGGCGGCAACGCGACGGTGACGATCTGCCACACGGCGACGCCCGACCTCGCCGAGCACACGCGGCGGGCCGACATCGTCGTGATGGCCGCGGGCCGCGCGGGGACGCTGACGAAGGAGATGGTGAAGCCGGGCGCGGTGGTCATCGACGTGGGGGTGAACCGGGTCGATGCGCCGGACCGGCCGAGCGGCTACCGGCTCGTCGGCGATGCGGCGCTGGACGTGCGGGAGGTGGCGAGCCAGGTGACGCCGTACACGGGCGGGGTGGGGCCGATGACGGTGGCGATGCTGCTGGTGAACACGGTGCGGGCCGCCCGGCGGGCGCTGGAGGGGCGGGCGTGACACCGCCCGGGCGGGTGGCCGCGGCGCTGCGCGCGCTCGGGCTGCCCGGCGAGGTGCGGGTCTTCGAGGCGAGCACGGCGACGGCGGAGGAGGCCGCGGCGGCGGTCGGCTGCGAGGTCGGGCAGATCGTGAAGACGCTGTTCTTCCTCGCCGAGGGGCGGCCGACGATGGTGCTGGCGGCCGGGGACCGGCAGGTCGACACCGCGGCGCTCGCGCAAATCCTCGGGGTCGGCCGGAAACGGCTGAAGATGGGTTCACCGGACGAAGTGCGGGCGCACACCGGCTACCAGGTGGGGGGCGTCGCGCCGGTCGGCTGGCCGGCCCGGGCGGATGTGGTGGTCGACGATTCGCTGCGGCGGTTCGCGACCGTGTGGGCGGCGGCCGGCGCGCCGAATGCGGTCTTCGAGGCCGACATCGAACGGCTCGTCGAAGCGATCGGCGGGCAGTGGGCGCGCATCAGCAGGGAGCGCGAATGAGCGCGGCCGCACCGGGCGAACGGGCCGGGGGCCTCGTGCCGCCGCTGCTCATGGCGATGCGGCCGTACCAGTGGCCGAAGAACGTCGTGGTGTTCGCCGCGTTCGTGTTCAGCGCGGGAGAGGCGTGGACGCCGGGCGACCCGGAGAGCTGGTGGCCGCTGCTCTGGCGGTCGCTGGTGCTGTTCGGGCTGTGGTGCCTCGCTGCCTCGGCGACGTACCTGCTGAACGACGTGCGCGACCGGGAAGCGGACCGGCTCCACCCGCGGAAGCGGCTGCGGCCGATCGCCAGCGGTCGACTGCGCACGGGGACGGCGCTGGGGGCGGCGGCGGTGCTGGCGGTCGTGAGCATCCCGGCGGCGATCGTGCTCGACCGGGTGGCGGGGCTGGTGCTGGCGGGGTACGTGGTCCTGATGGCGCTGTATTCGCTCCAGCTGAAGCGGGTCGCCATCCTCGACATCCTGCTGCTGGGGGCCGGCGTCGTCGGGCGGGCGGTGAGCGGCGCGGCGGCGATCGAAGTCGACATCAGCCCGTGGCTGTACGTGTGCTCGAGCTTCGCGGCGTTCTTCGTCGCCACGACGAAGCGGTGGGCCGAATTCCGGCAGCTCGGCCCGGAGGCGGCGAAGCACCGGCCGTCGCTGGCGGCGTACAACGCGGAGGTGCTCGAGCTGATGCTGGGCGTGAGCGCGGCGGGGGCGCTCTTGAGCTACTCGCTCTACACGATCGAGTCGGCACGGGTGCCGGCCGACGGCTCGATGGCGCTGACGATCCCGTTCGTCGCGTTCGGGCTGTTCCGGTTCCTGCTGCTGATGAGCGGGCCGCGGCAGGCGGAGGCGCCGGACCGGGTGCTGTTCACGGACCCGCAGGTGCTGCTCGCGGTGGCGGGGTTCACGGCGACGGCGCTCGCGGTGCTGGTGGCGCACCGGTAGGATCAGCGTGACGCCGATGGCCGGGTATTCCGAGCTGGTTCGCGATCACTTCGAGCACCCGCGGAACGCCGGGGTGCTGGAGGACGCTGACGGCGAGGGCGAGCGTTCGAACCCGGTCTGCGGCGACCGGATGCGGGTGATGATCCGGGTGGCCGACGGGCGCATCGCGGCGGTCCGGTGGCAGACGCGGGGCTGCCCGGCGGCGATCGCGACGAGTTCGTTCGCGAGCGAGCTCGTCGCCGGGTGGACGCTGGAGGCAGTTCGGGGGCTGACGCGGGAGGCGATCGCGGAGGCGATGGGCGGGCTGCCGCGGGACAAGGTGCACTGCAGCGTGCTGGCGGCTGACGCGCTCAAGGCGGCCATCGCGGATTACGAGGCGAAGCTGGCGAAGCGGTAGCGCGCGGCATCGGGGAATTCCCGGAAGTCCCGGATCGTTCCGGCGGTTCCACGCGCCGTCCACCGGATGGTTCCCCTTTCCGGCCGAACTTCCAACCGGGCCCACCAGGCATCCGCGGGCCCGGGGGATGACATGGCTGCAGGGGTACGACGGACGACGATGCCGCTCTGGATGGCGCTCGCGGGGGCCGCGCTGGCCGCGCTGGCGCTGACGATGAGCGCGGACCAGCGCGCCGAGGCGCTGACGAACTGCTCGGTGACGCACGACGCGCTCGACAGCGAGGAGCAGCAGTTCCTCGTGCTCATCAACCAGTACCGGGCGCAGAACGGGCTGAACCCGCTCACCATCTCGACGAACCTGAACCGGGCGGCGGCGTGGATGGTGGAGGATATGGCGACGAAGGGGTACTTCTCGCACACGGACAGCTTCGGGCGGTCGCCGTTCCAGCGGGCGATCGACTGCGGCTACCCGACGGGGGCGGGCGAGAACCTCGCTGCCGGCACGACGTGGTCGACGGCGCAGGCGGCGTTCGATGCGTGGCGGGCCTCGCCGGGGCACAACCAGAACATGCTGACGGGGTTCTACCAGCAGATCGGCATCGCGCGGTACTACCGGGCGGGTTCGCCGTACGGCTGGTACTGGGCGACGAACTTCGGGGCGACGAACGACGGGACGGGCGGCGGCGGCAGCAGCGGCCAGCCGACGAACACCGCCACGCCCACCAACACGCCGACCCCGACGGCCACGCCGACGCGGACGCCGACGCCCACGCCGACGCAGAGTGCACAGCCGTCGCCTTCGCCCTCGCCGTCGGCTTCGCCCTCGCCGTCGCCGAGCCCGACGATGCCGCCGACGGCGACGCCGACGCCGACCCAGGCGCAGGGCTCGGGTTCGCCGCCGATGCCGCCGATGCCGCCGGGCCCGCCGACGAATACACCGACGCCGACCCCAACGCGGACGAATACGCCGACGCCGACCCCAACGGCCACGCCGACGCGGACGCCGACGCCCTCAGCGCCGGCAGGCGGAGCCGGGGTGCCCTCGCTGCCGCTTTCGCCGGGCGCGAACCTCGTGGCGTGGCCGGGCGGGAGCGTGCCGCCGGCGCAGGTGTTCGGGCCGAACAGCAACGTCGCGGTGGTGTACGAGTGGGACCCGGCGACGGGCAGCTGGCGGCGGTACCTGCCGGGGATGCCGGCCTACCTGAACACGCTGACGCAGCTGCGAACGGGCGCGGCGTACTGGGTGATCGCACGGGGGCAGGCGCAGATCGCGATCCCCTGAGGGTTCACCGGCCGGAGACGGTCATCTCGCGGATGCGGATGGTGGGGGCAGCGGCAGCGCCGAACCAGGCGAGGTCGCTGCCCACCGCATCGATGTCGGCGAGCATCTGCGCGAGGTTCCCGGAAACGTTGACCTCGGAGACGGGGTAGGCGAGCTGGCCGTCTTCGATCCAGAAGCCGGCCGCGCCGCGGGAGTAGTCGCCGGTGGCCGGGTTGAAGCCGGCGCCCATGAGGGCAGTGACGTAGAGCCCCTGCGGGATGCCGCGGAGGATATCGGCCGGGTCGAGGCTGCCGGGTTCGAGGACGAGGTTGGAGGAGGACGGCGCGGGCGCGGATTCGAGGCCGCGGGCGGCGCTGCCGGTGGTGGCCCGGCCGAGGCGGCGGGCGGTGTAGCAGTCGAAGAGGAAGCCTTCGAAGCGGCCGGCCTGGACGAGCACGTTGCGCCGGGCGGCGACGCCTTCGCCGTCGAACGGGCGGGTGCCGAAACGGCCGGGCAGGAGCGGGTCATCGACGATGGTGACGAGGGGCGAGGCGAGTGCCTGGCCTTCGCGGCCGGCGAGGAAGGTGGCGCCGCGGTAAAGCGCATCGCCGGTGGCGCAGGCGGCCAGGTGGCCGAGGAGCGAGACAGCCATCATCGGCTCGAACACGACCGGGACGCGGGCGGTGGCCGGCTTCCGGGCGCCAAGCTGGTCGACGGCGCGGCGGGCAGCGATGCGGCCGACCTCCGCGGGGTCGCCGAGGCGGGAGAGGGAGCGCTCAGCGGAGAACCAGTAGCCGGGGCGCTTCTTCCCCTCGGCGTCGTCGGCGATCGCCTCGGCGACGAGGGAAATGGAGGTGGCCGGGTAGCTGCCTTCGAAGCCGAGGGAGTTGACGAGCGCGACCTCGCTGACGCGGGTCGAAAGGGTGGCGCCGTCGCTGTTGGTGATGCGGCGGTCGGCGGCGAGGGCCGCGGCCTCGCATTCGCGCGCGAGGCGGATCTTCTCGTCGGGGGAAAGGGCTTCGATGCGTTCGTCGTAGAGGCCGAGGGCCGCGGCATCCCGCGCGCTGCCGAAGAGCGCCGGGTCGGGCAGGCCGGCGTATTCGTCCGGGGCGCTGATGGCGGCCAGCTCGACGGTCTCGGCGGCGAAGCGCTCGAGGGCATCGGGCGCGAGGTCGGACGTCGCGCAGATGGCGGTCCGGCCGCCCTGGATGACGCGGAGGCCGAGGCCAATGGAGCCGGCTTCGATGAGTTTTTCGATCTCGCCGAGGCGGACGGTGACGGTGCTTTCGCTGCCGGCGACGACGATGGCGTCGCACTGCTCGGCGCCGGCGCGGCGGGCGAGCTGGACGGCGCGGCGCGCGATGTCGAGCGCGGAGACGCCCTCGGCGGCGCGGGCGGTCACAGCTTCGTCCCCCCGACGGTGATGCCGGAGACGAGGACGGTGGGCATGCCGACGCCGACGGGGACGGACTGGCCATCCTTGCCGCAGGTCCAGCGGCCGTCGGAGAGGCGGTAGTCGTTGGCGACGCGGGTGACCTTCGAGAGGACGTCGGGGCCGTTGCCGATGAGCATGACGTTCTTGAGGGGTGCGGTGACCCGGCCGTTCTCGATGAGGTAGGCCTCGGTGACGGAGAAGACGAAATCGCCGTTGGAGATGTTGACCTGGCCGCCGGAGTAGGAGACGGCGTAGATGCCGCGGTCGACGGAGCGGATGATGTCCTCCGGGGTGTCCTCGCCGGGGAGCATGAAGGTGTTGGTCATGCGGGGCATGACGTAGTCCTTGAACGACTGGCGGCGGCCGGAGCCGGAGGGCGCGACGCCGAAGTGGCGGGCGGAGATTTCGTCCTGCAGGTAGGCGCGGAGGACGCCGTTTTCGATGAGGACGTTGCGGCCGGAAGGGTTGCCCTCGTCATCGACGTTGATGGAGCCGCGGGAGCTGGCGATGGTGCCGTCATCGACGACGGTGACGAGGGGGCTGGCGACGGGCTGGCCGATGCGGCCGGTGTAGTTGCTCGTGCCTTTGCGGTTGAAATCGGCTTCGAGGCCGTGGCCGACGGCTTCGTGGAGGAGGACGCCGCTGTCGCCGGCAGCGAGGACGACGGGGAGGGTGCCGGCGGGGGCTTCGGCGGCGTCCTGCTGGAGGACGGCCTGGCGGGCGGCTTCGCGGGCGAGCTCTTCCGGGGTGGTCACACGCTCGAAGTATTCGATGCCCATGCGGCCGCCGCCGCCCTGGCGGGCGACCTGCCGGCTTTCGCCGCGCTGGGAGAGGGCGGAGACGTTGAATCGGATGAGCGGCTGGACGTCGCCGACGATTTTGCCGTCGCTGCGGGCGATGAGGATGTACTTCAGCTCGTCCCCGATGGAGGCGTCGAGGCGGGCGATGGAGGGGTCGTAGCTGCGCGCGGCGCGGTCGGCGCGCTCGAGGAGTGCGACCTTGGCGGCGGCCGGCTCGGCGACGAGGGGATGGTCGATGTCGTAGTACGTCGCGCCGGAGAGGAACGGGGTGGCGTCGATGGGCGGGGCGGTCCGTTCGCCGGCGGAGATGCGGGCGGCGGTCTCGGCGGCGCGGCGCATCGCGTCGAACTCGAAGGATTCGGTGTAGGCGTAGCCGATGGCGTCGCCGCGGACGACGCGGATGCCGAGGCCCTGCGAGACCGTGCGGGTCGCGGACTTGACGCGCTGGTCCTCCCACGTGATGGCGCTATTGGTGCGGTGTTCGAAGTAGAGCTCGGCGAAGTCGCCGCCGCGGGAGAGGGCGACGGAGAGGAGGCTCGACGTGACCGAGGGGTCGATGGCGAAGCGGTCGCGGAAGAACTGGAGTGCGGCGAGGGCAGGGTCGGACATAGCGGGTCGGCTCCTGTGACGGTGATCCGATCGTAACAGGCCGGGGGCGGGGGGACGGGACGGGTGGAGCGTTGGCCGGTGATTGTGCAGGATCGAACGACAGGGCGCCCCTGCGCCCGGAGCTTTCGCTTGTCCTCCGGTGCTGTCCCTGCGGCCGAACGGAGCCCCCGGGCGGGGGGGCTGACTGCGCCCGGCCGGCCGCTGGCCTCGCTGCGGCACCGCGATTTCCGGGTCCTGCTGTTTTCGACGATGGCGCTGCAGGTCGGGTCGTGGGTGCAGACCATCGGGCAGGGCTGGCTGGTGGTGAACGACCTCGGCGGCTCGGCGACGAACCTCGCGGTGGTGGCGCTGCTGCGGGGGGCGTTCCTCGTGCTGGTGTCGCCGTTCGGCGGGGTGTTCGCGGCACGCTACGAGCGGCGGAGCCTCCTGATGGTGTACACGGCGGTGAGCGCGGCGATCGCGGTGCTGCTGGCGGTGCTGGTGGGTACGGGGCACATCGAGCTGTGGATGGTGTACCTGCTGGCAGCGCTGGCGGGCATCGTGGAGGCGCTGGCCGGGCCGATCCGGAGCCTGCTGGTGTTCGATACGGTGGGGCCGGAAGAGATGACGAACGCGGTGGCGCTGAACGCGCTGGGCGGCAACGCGATGCGGGTCATCGGGCCGGCGATCGGCGGGGCGCTCATCGGGCTCATCGGCACGCAGGGCACGTTCGAAGTGCAGGCGGGCTGCCTCGTCGTCTCGCTGGTGCTGACGGCCCGGCTGCCGCGGTTCGAGCCGGAGCTCGCCGAGGCGAAGGAGAACGCGTTCGTCAGCGTCGGGCGGGGGCTGGCGTACGTGATGCGCGACCGGCGGATGACGCTCATCGTGGGGATGGCGGTGCTGCCGAGCGTGCTCGTCTACCCGTACGTGAGCTTCCTGCCGGTGTTCGCGAAGGACGTGCTGCACGAGGGCGCGGAGGCGTACGGCTTCCTCGCGGGGGCGGTGGGGCTCGGGTCGCTGGCGGGCGGGGCGATCGTGGCGGCGACTTCGAACCGGCCGCGGCTGGGTCCGGCGATGATGTGGACCTGCCTGTTCTACTGCCTTTCGGTGGCCTCGTTCACGTTCGCGCGGCACCTCTGGCTGGCCGTCGGGGCGCTTGTGGTGGCGGGGGTGTTCCACAGCATCTACGCCGCGTTCAATGCGTCGCTGATGCAGATGAAGGCGGCGCCGGAGTTCCGGTCGCGGGTGGTGGCGCTCCAGACGATGACGTGGGGGATGACGCCGTTCGCGGGACTGCTGATGGGGGCGATGATCGACCGCTGGGGCGCGCCGCACACCGTGCTGGGCTGGATGCTGGCGGCCGCCGGGCTGACGTTCGCGCTGGCGGTCGGGAGCCGGGAGCTGCGGAGGGTGTAGGGTGGTGAGCCGGCTGCACGAAGTGCTCGCGATGGGGCTGCGGCGGCTCGACCCTGAGGGGCGGCCGACCGGCGAGCCGGCCGCGCTGAGCGAGCTCGCGGGGACGGCGGCGCTGTACGTGGTCGACCTCGAGATGTCGGGGCCAAACCCACAGATGCACGAGATCCTTGATATCGCCGGGGTGCGCGCTTCGCTGGCGCCGAGGCTGCCGGAGGAGGAGGCGTGGGGGGCGCGGGTGCGGCCGAAGCGGATCGGGAACGCGGTGCCGGCGGCGCTGAAGGTCGTCGGGTATTCGCCGAAGGCGTGGAAGGCGGCGCTCGACCTCGAGGCGGCGATGGACCGGTTCGCCGCGGTAGGCCGTGACGCCATCGTCACGGGATGGGGGATGGCGCAGGACCTCGCGTTCCTCGCGGAGGCGTTCCGGCAGCTGGGCGAACCGTGGCCGTTCGCACTGGCAGCGGTCGACGTGCAGGCGATTGCCCGCGCGCTGCTGAGGGGGAACGGCGAGGTGGACCGGTTCAACCTCGGGCACGTGGCCGACCGGCTCGGCATCGGCAGGATGGGCGAGCACGGGGCGCTCGCGGACGCCTACGCGACGTACGACGTGCTCGTGAAGCTGGTGGAACGGGTCGCCCGGCTGACGGCCGAGAGGGAACGCTAAGGCCTGCTGGCGTCCGCGAGCCCTGCCGCGAAGTCCGCCTCCTGCTGCCGGAGCTCGGGCGAGGCGTAGCGGATGGTGTATCTGCCGATGCCGTTGTGCTCGTCGTAGCGGATCACCTCGAGCGGGGGCGTCGAGAACGTGGCCTGAGCGATCCCGAGGATGGTCCCGTCCGGAGCGATGTGAACCTGGAGGCGTGCAACCCGGTTCTCGGGGCGGGAGGCCTGCACAGGCCCGCCGGGGACGTCGAACGGGTCGCGCGGTTCGATCCCGAGGATCGCCAGCGTGGTGCCATCCGCCATAGTGGCGAGGAGGTCGAGCCGCGGCACCGGGCCTGCCAGGAGGTACTCGACCGCCCTGCGAGCATCGGCTTCATCAGCCCAGAAGCCGTTCGGCCGCCGGTCGAGCGTCACCTTTCGGATGACGGTGCCGGGGGCCACGCCGAGGCGCGTGCAGTCTGTTTCGCCGCGCACCATGATCGTTTCGCAGGCGACCGACAGGGTGCGAAGGCGGGAGAGCGTCGCTGCCGGGTCGCCGCGGAGGAGCCCATCGAGGGCAGAAGCCGCCGCAGGAGCTTCCTGCTGCAGCCGGGAAAGCGCCCCAACGGGGTCAGCGGGGACTCCGGAGAGAAGGCCGGGCGTAGGCGTCGGGGCTGCAGACACCGGCGGCTGCTCGCTGCTGCCGCTCCTCGCGTTCCAGAGGAGCGCGCCGGCGGCGATGATGACCGCGGCGAGTGCGGCTGCCGTCAGCGCAAGCTGCCGGGGGTGCCTCCACGAGATGTTCGATGAAGCCATGGCGCGGTTCCTTTCGCCGGGCGCCACTGCCCGGCCGCTCAATGTGCTTCGAACGCTGGCGTGTCGGGCGAGCGCCAGCGTAAGGACCAGTTCTGACAGGAGTAGGGAATCCATGACGGGGAATAGCCAACCCCGCCCGACCGGTTGATGGTCGAGCCGACACGATATCCGGGGCACGACGTAGCCGAAGGTCCATGCAGCCCCACTGATTTGCCGCCCATTACCGAACATTCTGAACCGTTCGCCCAGCACGTGTCGTCCGTCTTATCCACGACGGCCACGTACGCTGAGGGCCGCATGGCCATATGAAGGTGGAGCGCGCTCGTCCCACAATACCCCGGATTGGCAACGACGGAAGCAAGCCACTGCCCTGCGGAGCTGACGGCTGATGTGTACCCGGAGCTCACAGAGGCCGTGGAAACGTGAAGGATGTCAATGTCGTGGTCGTAATCGGTGACCCAGGTCCCTGCGACCAGGCGCTGCATGCGGGCCCGCACGCGGCAGTCCTCGGCAAGGAAGTACCAGTACCGGACGGGATACGCCTGCGTGACGGGTGCCATCGCCCGGACGTAGACCGGTGTTGAAAGCGAGAGCGACCCAGAGTAGTCATAGGCTCCGAGGCCCGCGTAGTCGTCGAAATGCAGTCCATAATCAGCAACGGAAGCACCGCCGTTCTGATGGGCTGGCATTACCCAGACCTGCGTCGCAAGTGCCCCAGCGCTCCGTTCTGCCGTGAACGACGCGAGCGTGACTGTCGCACAAGCAACGATGACAGCCACTCGCTTCATGGGCGACCTCCGGTGCATAATTTTCGTCATGCTAGCCACAAATTGGGGGGGGTCAAGGGCTCGGCAACGGTGAGCGAGGGGCGCCGGCAGCGGGCGCTGGCCCCTTGACAACCCTTAGCCCAAGGCGAACGATACAGGTGATGTTCTCGGGGCGGGGTGCAATTCCCCACCGGCGGTGAGAGCCCGCGACCCCCGAGCCGCTGGCGCGGCGAGGGGCTGACCCGGTGGAATCCCGGGGCCGACGGTAACAGTCCGGATGGGAGAGAACAGGGCTGGCGCTGCGCTATGCGCGGCGCCGGTCGGCGGTCGCCGTCGTATGCCCGTCTGCCCCGGGGAGATCGCGACTACGGACCCGGGGGCCAGGCATCGATGGCAGCAGCGCAAGGTGACATCAGCCATCCGGCGGGCGAGGGGCACGGCTGATGTTCACGGGAATCATCGAAGAGGTTGGCGAGGTGGTGGAGGCGGGCGAGGGGACGCTGCGCATCCGCGCACCGCTCATCCTGCAGGACACGAAGCTCGGCGACTCGATTGCCATCAACGGGGTGGACCTGACGGTGGCGGAGATCGCCGGGGACACGTTCTTCGCGAACCTGATGCCGGAGACGTACCGTCGGAGCAACCTCGGTGAGCTGCGGCCCGGGGACCGGGTGAACCTGGAGCGGTCGTGCCGCCCGACAGACCGCCTGAGCGGGCACATCGTGCGGGGGGTGGTCGAGGGCACGGGGACGATCGATTCGTTCACGCCGGAGGGTGATGCGGTCGTGGTCCGGGTGCGGGCGCCGCGGGAGCTGCTGCGGTACATGGTAGTGAAGGGGCCGGTGTGCATCGACGGCATCAGCCTGACCATCATCGCGAAGGACGCGGAGAGCTTCTCGGTTTCGCTGGTGCAGTACACGCAGGAGCACACGAACCTCGTGGGACGGAAGCCAGGCGACCGGGTGAACCTGGAAACGGACATCATGGCGCGCTACATCGACGCGCTGCTCGAGGCGCGCGCGCAGGAGGCAGGGCAATGACGGAGCGCGACCCGGTGATGGCGACGGTGCCGGAGGCGGTCGAGGAGTACCGGCGCGGGAAGTTCGTGATCATCACGGACGACGAGGACCGGGAGAACGAAGGCGACCTCTGCATCGCGGCGCAGTTCGTGACGCCGGACCACATCAACTTCATGGCGAAGTATGGGCGGGGGCTGATTTGCTGTTCGCTGACGGAGGAGCGGTGCGATGAGCTGCAGCTGCCGCTGATGGTGGACCCGCGTTCGAACACGTCGGGGTTCGGGACGCCGTTCACGGTCTCGGTCGAGGCGCGGACGGGGGTGACGACGGGGATCAGCGCGGCGGACCGTGCGCGGACGGTGCAGGTGCTGATCGACCCGGCGACGCGGCCGGAGGACCTCGCGCGGCCGGGACATATGTTTCCGCTGCGGGCGCGGAAGGGCGGCGTGCTGGTGCGGGCCGGGCAGACGGAGGCGAGCGTCGACCTCGCGAAGCTGGCGGGGCTGTACCCGGCGGCCGTCATCTGCGAAATCATGAAGATGGACGGGCAGATGGCCCGGATGCCGGACCTGAAGCGGTTCGCCCGGCGGCACGGGCTGCGCATCGTGACCGTGAACGACATCATCCGGTACCGCCTGCGGACGGAGCGGCTGGTGACGCGGGTGGCGGAGACGCGGCTGCCGACGCCGTACGGGGAGATGATGATCCTCGGCTACCGGGCCGAAGGGCAGCCGGATGAGCACGTCGCACTGGTGAAGGGCGACATCGACCCGGAGAAGCCGACGCTGGTGCGGGTGCACGACCAGTGCGTGACGGGCGACGTGTTCGGGTCGCTGCGGTGCGACTGCGGGGAGCAGAAGGAGAAGGCGCTGAAGATGATCGCGGAGGAGGGCGGCGTCTTCCTCTACATGCGGCAGGAGGGGCGCGGCATCGGGCTCCACAACAAGCTGCGGACGTACGAGCTGCAGGAGCGCGGCCTCGACACGGTGGACGCGAACCTCGCGCTCGGCTTCCCGGCGGACCGGCGCGATTACGGCATCGGGATGCAGATCCTGCGGGACATCGGCGTGAGCAAGATGCGGCTGATCACGAACAACCCGGCGAAGCGTGCGGGCCTCGAAGCGTACGGGCTCGAAGTGGTGGAGCGGGTGCCGATCCTGACGACGCCGAACCCGCACAACATCCGCTACCTGGAGACGAAGCGGCAACGGATGGGCCACCTGCTCGACGGGCTCGAGTCGCTCGTGGTGGAGGGCGGCGCATGAGCCGGGTGCTGGAGGGGGCGCTGGACGGCGCCGGCCTGCGGGTCTGCATCGTCGTGTCGCGCTGGAACGAGTTCGTGACGCGGCGGCTGCTCGAGGGCGCGGAGAAGGTGCTGCGCGACCGCGGGCTGGCGGACGACGCGGTGACGGTCGCGTGGGTGCCGGGCGCGTTCGAACTGCCGACGGCGGCGACCTGGGCAGCCAGCTCGGGCCGGTTCCACGCGGTGATCTGCCTCGGCGCGGTCATCCGCGGCGAAACGGCGCATTTCGAGTACGTCGCCGGCGGCGCGGCCGAAGGCATTCGGCAGGCGGCGCAATCGACGGGCGTGCCGGTGATTTTCGGCGTGCTCACCGTGGATACGGTCGAGCAGGCGCTTTCGCGGACTGGCGGCAAAGACGGGCACAAGGGCGAAGAGGCGGCGCAGGCAGCGATCGAGATGGCGAACCTGCGGAGGCTGCTGACCGGCTGAGCCCGGCCGCCCCTACAGGGGGCAGATGTCGCGGTAGGTGTACTGCGGGTTGGCGTAGCCGTGGTCCATGAGCCGCTGGACGTAGCCCGGGGTATCGATGCCGGCTCCGGTGGTGGCCAGGTAGCGGGTCGCTTCGAGGCAGCCGCCGGTGACGGATTCGCGCTCCTGGTAGCCCTTCCGGAAGGCCTCGGCGGCGTTGAGGAAGACGGGCTCCTTCGCCTCGCGGATGACGCGGTCGATGGCGGGGTTCGCGTCGTCGCCGCTGGCGGCGGCGGCGACGGCGATGCGGAAGAGGGCGTAGCTGACGAGGGCATCGCGCGATGCGCCGCGGCCGTTTTCGAACTTCCAGTCGCGGAGGGTGCGGTCGGCGATGGCGCGTTCGTAGGCGGCGATGGCCTCGCGCCACTGGCCGCGCTCGAAGAGGGCATCGGCATCGGCGATGGCGTGGAAGAGGAACACGGGCGGGTCGAGGTCGGCCTGGAGGGCCGTGAAGCGGCCGCTGGAGAGGGTGTACCGGTAGGTGCCGCCGCGGGCGGGCCCGGCGGCGAGGCTGGAGGCCGGCTGGCTGTGGAGAACGATGGCGGTCGCGGCGCCTGTACCCTCGAACCCGACGCGGTCGATGCCGACGATGCCCTGGTCGGCGGGGCCGATATCGCGCCAGGTGGCGCCGTCCCACGTGTAGACGCGGACGAGGCTCGCGCAGCGGCTGGCCGTGCAGAGGTTTTCGAGGAAGGCGACCTCCGGCCGCGGCCGGCCGTCGCGGTCGGCGACGGAAAAGACGGCGCGGCCGAGGATGGAGGTATCGGCAGCGCCCGGCGGGCTGAGCGCGACGAAGCCGGGGGCCGTCGAGAGGTTGGCGAGGACGACGCCGGGGTAAGGGCCGACGGGGGCCGGCTGGCTGAGCGGGAGGAGGACGACGGTGTCGGAGGCGAGGTCGCCGTCGATGTCGCCCTGGAGGCAGGCGAGCTGCCAGCGCTCGGCGACGGCAGGGCTACAGGCGCCGATGGTGCGCGCCAGGCGGTCGAGCGCGGCGCGGGCCTCGGGGATATCGCGCGGGGGCGGGCCGACGGGGTCCGGCGTGGGGGTTGGTGAGGGCGGCGGGGCGAGCGTCGGCGAGGTGTCCGCGGCCGGGGAGGGGACCGGCGTGGCGAGGGTTTCGCCGGTCGCGCAGGCGCAGCCGGCGGCGAGGACCGGCAGCAGCAGGAACAGCAGCGCCGTCAGGGCGCGGGGGTGAGGTAGTTTTCGACCGCCCATCCTTCACCCAGCGATGTCTGGACTTTCCACCACGTGAAGTTGCCGGCCTGCTGGGGCCCGCCAGTGACACGAACCTCGGCGCCGTCCTGGAGGCAGACGATGGCGTCGTTTTCGGTGCCGGGGCTGGTGCGGACGTTCAGGCAATCGCCGGTGCCGGTGACGAGGAGGCGCTGGCCGGCCGTGAAGCGGCCCGGGCCGACGGAGGCGGTCACGGCGGGGGTCGGCGAGCCCGGGCCGGGGGAAAGCGAGGGCGACGGGGTGGCGAAGGCGGGCGGCGTCGGCGTCGGACCCTGCTGGCCGCCGGCGGCCGCGGTGGGCGACGGGGCGGGGAAGGCGGCGTCGTCACCCGTGATTTGCCCGATGGCCCAGATGAGGCCGAAGGCGACACCGATGGCGAGGAGCACCGCGGCCGGGATGTACCAGTAGCCGAGCCAGCGGTGGCGGTCGTAGATGCGGGGCAGCGGCTTGCGGGGAAGGGGCTCGTCGCGCGGGGGCTGGTAGCGGCGCGGGCCGCTGCCGATGGGCGGGGCGACGTCTTCGGGCAGCTGGCGGCGGACGAACCCGGCGCCGATGACCGGCTCGGGAGCAGCTGCAGCGGGGGGCGGCGCTGCGGCCGGTTGGGATTCTCGCGGGGCCGGCTGGGGGAAGGGGATCGGGCCGCCGACGGGGGGCTGGTGCACGGTGCGGGTGCCTTCGCCCGGGTGGGGCGCCGGTTCGCCCGGGGGCCGCGAGGCGCCGGGGTAGGCCATCGCCTGGGGCGTCGACTGGTGGGGGTCCTGGGTGGCGCAGCCGTTGTTCGCGACCCAGCAGCCGGGATGGTGCAGGACGCCGCAGCCGGTGCAGCGGAGCACCGCCTCGCCGTCGTCGAATGCGCGGTCACACAGGGGGCAGAATCGCTGTTGAACGCTCAAGCTGGGACCCCGGGGCGCCTCCCAGTATCGGTATCGCGATCGCCTTCTTCAAGACGAAACGCCGGCCGGGGGCGAAAGGTTCCGTTCAGGCGGGCAACCGCCGTGTAAATTCTTCGACTTCATCGAACGATGGGAGGGAGGCGGCGGCTCCGGGCTTCGTGCAGGCGAGCGCGGCAGCCCGGCAGGCGTAGGCGGCGGCCTCTTCGAGGGTAGCGCCGGCGGCGAGGCGGACGGCAAGCGCGCCGCAGAAGGCATCGCCGGCGCCCACGGTATCGACGGCCTCGACGCGCGGGGCGGGGACCGGCCGCAGCCCGGCTTCGATGGCGATGAGCGCGCCGCGCTCGCCGAGCGTGATGATGACGTCCTGCGGCCCGAGCGCGCGGAGGGCGGCGGCCTGCGCTTCGACGGGCTCGCCTGCGGCGCCGGAGAGAGCGGCGGCCTCGACTTCGTTGGGGACGAGGAGGTCGGCGAGGGCGAACACCTCGCCCGGGTGGGGCGCGATCGGCGCCGGGTTGAGGATGGTGCGCACGCCGGCTGCGCGGGCGATGCGGAGAGCGGCGAGCGTGGCCTCGGGAGCGACCTCGAACTGGACGAGGAGGACGTCGGCAGCTTCGATGACGGTTCGGGCGGTCTCGACGTCGGCCGGCGCGAGAGCGAGGTTCGCGCGGGGCAGGGCGTAGATGAGGTTCGAACCGTCGTCGAACACGACCGGGACGGCGACACCGGTGCCTTCGCCCTCGAGGCGGCGGACGAAGGCGGTGTCGATGCCATCGGCGGCGAGGCTGGCGAGGATGGCCTCGCCGAAGGGGTCGGCGCCGACGGCCCCGACCATCGCGACCGAGGCGCCGAGGCGGGCCGCGGCGGCGGCCTGGTTGCCGCCTTTGCCGCCGACGAAGGTGGCGAAGGAGCGGCCGATGAGGGATTCGCCGGGGAGCGCCGGCCGCGGGGCGCGGACGACGAGGTCCATCATGAGGGAGCCGACGACGGCGATGCGGGCCACGGGAGGAGTGTAGCGCGGCTCGCGCGGGAGCCCGAGGGCGCGTAGGCTCCGGGGCATGGTTCGGATTCTTGGCATCAACGGGGCGATTCGGCCGGGGAGCACGGCGGACCGCGCGCTGCAGCACGTGCTCGGCCTGCTGACGGCGGACGGCGCGGCGTGCGAGACGTTCGACATCGGGACGCTGCCGCTGCTGGACGGGCGGCCGACGGACCAGCTGCCGCCGAGCGTGGCGGCATGGCGGGAGGCGTGCCGGGCGGCCGACGGCTTCGTCATCGCGACGCCTTCGTACCACGGCGCGATGCCGGGCGGGCTGAAGAACGCGCTGGACTTCATCGACGCGCCGGAGGCGGGCGGGAAGCCGTTTCTCGTCGTGGCGGTGGCCGGCGGCGATGCGGAGCCCGCGGCCACGGACGTGACGCGGGTGATGCGGCACATCGGCGGGGTAGCCGGCGGGCCGAACGTCGTGGTCTCGCGCTCCGGCGAGGCATGGGGCAAAGGCGTCGAGCCGGCGACCCCGGCGGCCGCCGACCTCGCGCGGCGGGCGGCCGCGGCGCTCCTCGCGCTCTGCCGGCTGCGGGCCGAGGGGCGGCTGCCGGGGCCGTGAGCGGCTGGCGCTTCTGCCCGGCCTGCGGCGAACAGCGGCCGGCAGGGCTGGATGACCCGGCGAGCCCGTGCCCGGCCTGCAGCTACCGGGAGGCGCGGTACCCGGGCGTCGGCGTGGCCGTCATCGTCAGGGATACGCAGGGGCGGGTCCTGCTGGGGCGGCGCGCCGGCGGCCGGCGGGCAGGGCTGTGGTGCATCCCCTGCGGACGGCTGGAGTGGGGAGAGGAGGTGCGGGCGGCGGCCATCCGCGAGTTCCGGGAAGAAACGGGCCTCGAGGTCGAGCTATCCGGCGTGTACGAGGTGCACAGCAACTTCCACGACCCGGACCGGCTGACGGTCGGCATCTGGTTTTCGGGCAGGGTGACTGGCGGCGAGCTGCACCCGGCCGACGGCGAGCTGAGCGAGCTGGGGTGGTTCGACCCGGCTCAGCCGCCGGAGCTGGCGTTCCCGACGGACGCGCTGGTGCTGCGCCGCCTCGCGATGGAGGGCCACGGCCAGTAGCGGGCGACGACGCGGCCGTCGATGAGGTAGGGCGGCACCGGGCCGAAGGCGCGGCTGTCGGTGCTGGCGGCGGCGTTGTCGCCGCGGAGGTCGAGGCTGCCGTCGGCATGGACGCGGGCGACGCGCTTCACGAGGAGCCGATCGAAGTCGCGGGGGTCGTGGGCCATGACGACATCGCCGGGGCGCGGCGGGTGGGTGCGGTAGGCGCGGCGGTCGACGATGGCCCAGTCGCCGGGGCGGAGGGCCGGGCGCATGCTCTCGCCCTCGACGGCGATGCGCTGGAAGCGGCGGCTGAGGTACCCGGCGGCGACAGCGATGAGGAGGACACCTGCGAGGAGGCGCATACGGCAATCCCGGTCAGTGGATGAGCGGCGTGCCTTCCGGGGCACCGCTGAGGTCGGGGCGGCCGCTCCAGAGCCACGCGAAGTTCGTCTTCGAGACGCCGACGAGCATGCCGAAGAGGGCCTTCGGGTGGATGAAGAGGTTGGTGCCCGGCGGGCGGCCCTCGGCGGGCGCCCAGGGCAGGTTGAGAGCTTCGAGCCGCGCTTCGAGCATCGGGACGTCGTCAGTTTCGAGGTAGCACATGTAGAGCGAAGGCCCGCGGCGGCGGAAGAATCGGTCCATGGCGCCGCCGCCGAAGGTCTGGGTGATTTCGATGCGGTCGAGCCGGCGGGGCGGGTCGAAGAGGGTGAGGACGCCTTCGTAGCCGTACAGCTCGCTGCGGATGGGGCAGAAGTGCGCCGGTTCGAGGCCGAAGATGCGGGTGTAGTAGTCGGCGGCTTCGCGCCAGTCGGCGACGGGGTTGGTGACTTCGTAGATGGCGCGGATATCGCCGACGGGGTCGCGCGGCGTATCGGGGACGATCACGGTCGGCATGCCGTAGCGGGCTTCGCGGAGGTAGAGGACGCCGTGCTCGGCGGAGAAGGGGACGCCGTTGGCATCGAGGCGGGCGGCCATGGCCTCGATGGAGGGCGTGGCGAAGCCGACGCCGAAGAGGCCCTGTCCCCAGCGGTCGGCGAACTCCTGGACGGGGCCGGGACCGGTGGGGGTGAGGAGCTCGATGAGGGATGCGCCGGCCTGGAGGGTGGTGCGGCGGGCGGCGAGGGTCGCGGTGCCGTCCTCGGCGAGGCGGCGGGCGCCGAAGAGGGCCTGGAAGCGTTCGGCAGCCTCGATGCGGTCGGAGACGACGAGCTGGATGCGGTCGAGACGGGTGAGCATGGCGCACCTCCGGCAGGGCTATTGAAGCACAGGGAGGGGCAGGTGCGGCAGGGGTCAGGCGGGTTCGCGGACGCCTTCGCCGGAGGTGGAGAGGTCGACCGCCTGGCCGCCGCGGGTGAGGAGGAGCGGCCGCGTCTTGTTGATGACGCAATCGGCGTTGACGACGCACTTCTTGATGTCGGTGCGGCCGGGGATCTCGTACATCACGTCCATGAGCGTCTCTTCGAGGACGGTGCGGAGGCCGCGGGCGCCGGTCTTGTGCTTGATGGCGAGGTCGGCGACGGCGCGGAGGGCGTCGTCGGTGAAGACGAGTTCGACGCCGTCCATCGCGAAGTAGCGCTGGTACTGCTTGACGAGCGCGTTCTTCGGCTCGGTCAGGATGCGGACGAGGGCGTCCTCATCGAGCGACTGGAGGCCGACGACCATGGGGAGGCGGCCAACGAATTCGGGGATGAGGCCGAATTCGAGGAGGTCGTCATGGGTGACGTGGGCGAGGAGTTCGTCTTTACGCTTCTGGCCGCGGAAGCCGCCGCGCTGCGCGGCCTGGAAGCCGAGGCGGACGTGGTCGCGGGTGAGGCGCTTTTCGATGTGGTTCTCGAGGCCTTCGAAGGCGCCGCCGCAGATGAAGAGGATGTTGGCGGTGTTGATCTGGAGGAAGTCCTGGTGGGGGTGCTTCCGGCCGCCCTGCGGCGGGACGTTGGCGATGCAGCCTTCGATGATCTTGAGGAGGGCCTGCTGGACGCCTTCGCCGGAGACGTCGCGGGTGATGGAGGGGTTATCGCCTTTGCGGGCGATTTTGTCGATTTCGTCGATGTAGATGATGCCGCGCTCGGCTTTCTGGATATCGAAGTCGGCGGCCTGGATGAGGTGGAGGAGGATGTTCTCGACGTCTTCGCCGACGTAGCCGGCTTCGGTGAGGGCGGTGGCGTCGGCGATGGAGAAGGGGACGTCGAGGAGCTTGGCGAGGGTCTTGGCGAGGTAGGTCTTGCCGACGCCGGTGGGGCCGACGAGGAGGATGTTGGATTTTTCGAGTTCGATGTCGCCGTCGGCGGGCTGGCCGATGCGCTTGTAGTGGTTGTAGACGGCGACGGAGAGGACTTTTTTGGCCTGATCCTGCCCGATGACGTACTCGTTGAGGTGCTCGTAGATCTTGCGCGGGGGCGGGACGTTCTGGAGGGTGACGCTGCCCTGGCGGCTGGCGGAACCGGTCGCGGCCTGGCCGTTCTCCTCATCGATGATTTCGCGGCAGAGGTCGACGCATTCGTCGCAGATGTAGACGGCGCCGGGGCCGGCGATGAGGCGCCGGACCTGGTCCTGGCTCTTGCCGCAGAAGGAGCAGTGGTACTGGACGCGGTTGGTTCGGTTGGTGGCCAAGGCGGTGGTGTCCCCTCTGCGTGTGCTGGCTAGTTGGATTCCGCGACGGGGCGGAGGAGTTCGTCGACGAAGCCGTACTCCTTGGCGCCCTCGGCGTCGAGGTAGAAGTCGCGGTCGAAATCGCGGGTGACGCGTTCGACGGGCTGGCCGGTGTGCTTGGCGATGATGTTCCGGATGATTTCGTTGTTGCGGAGGATTTCCTTCGCAGCGATTTCGATATCGGCCGCCTGGCCGCGCGCACCGCCGAGCGCCTGGTGCATGTGGACGGTGGCGTTGGGGAGGGCGTAGCGCTTCCCCTTCGCGCCCGCGCAGAGGAGGACGGTGGCCATGGAGGCCGTCTGGCCGACGGCGATGGTGGAAACGTCGGGCTCGATGAGCTGCATCGTGTCGTAGATGGCGAGGCCGGCGGTGATGACGCCGCCGGGAGAGTGGATGTAGAGCGAGATGTCGCGCTCGGGATCTTCGCGCTGGAGGTAGAGGAGCTGGGCGACGATGAGGTTGGCGATCTGATCGTCGATGGGGGTGCCGAGGAAGACGATCCGCTCTTTGAGGAGGAGCGAGAAGATATCGAAGGCGCGCTCGGAGCGGGGGCCGGATTCGATGACGGTGGGGATGACGTCGTAGATGAGCGGGTGGACGCGCGGGGGCTGCTGCTGGCTCATGCCTGTTCCTCCTGGAGTTCGCCCCGGGCAAGGGCGCTGAGGCGTTCGAGGGTCTTCCGCGAAAGCAAGTTCCGGCGGATGGTGGCGACCCCCTCTTCGGTGGCGAACATCTGGCGGAACCGTTCGGCATCGTCGCCCATGGGCGCGACCAGCGAATCGAGCTCCTGTTCTATCTCTTCGGCCGAAACGTCGATGCCTTCAGCCTCTGCGAGCGCTTCGAGCACGAGCGAGCGCTTGACGCGGGTCTCGGCGGCCTCCCGCCAGGTCTCGCGGAACTCCTGCTCGGTGCGGCCGATGGTCTGGAGGTAGGCGAGGTACTGCTGGCGGTCGTTGCCCATCGCATCGCGGATGAGGTGGTCGATTTCGTGCTCGACGAGGATGCGCGGGTATTCGATGGTGGCGGTTTCGACGAGCTTATCGACGGCAGCGGCGCGGAAGCGGTTCTCGGCGGCTTCCTCGAGGCTGCGGCGGAGGTCGGCCTCGATGCGGTCGCGGAGCGCCTGCAGCGTCGGGAACTCGTCGGCGTTGATGGACTGGGCGAACTCGTCATCGAGCGGGGGGACCTGCTCTTCCTTCACCTCGTGGACGGTGATGGTGAAGGTCGCGGTCTTGCCCTGGAAGCGCTCGATGCGGAAGTCGGCCGGGAATTCGATGTCGAAGGTGCGGGACTTCCCTTTTTCGAGGCCGAGGAACGCCTCGGCGAGGCCTTCGACGAAGAGGGTTTCGCCTTCGCGCAGCTGGAATTCGGCGCGGTCGTCGCGGAGGACTTCTTCGCCGTCGATGGTGGCGGAGACATCGGCGATGAGGATGTCGTTCCACTGGACGGGCCGGTCGACGGGGACGTGGGTGGCGTGCCGCTTGCGGAGCGTCTCGAGCTGCTCGTCGACCATTTCGGGGGTGACTTCGACGGTCTCGCGCTCGACGCGGATGCTGCGGTAGTCGTTCAGTTCGACCGAGGGACGGACGGGGACGATAGCCTTGAAGCGGAGCGGCTCGAGGGAGTCGATCTCGAGCTCGGGCTGGCCGATGGCGGGGACGTCCTCGGCTTCGATGGCTTCGTTGTAGACGTCGGGGACGAGGGTATCGAGGGCTTCGCGGATGAGGCCCTGGCGGCCGTAGGCGCGCTCGACGATGGCGCGGGGGGCTTTGCCCGGGCGGAAGCCGGGGAAGCGGTTGCGCCGGGCGATGCGGCGGTAGGCGGCATCGAGCGACCGTTCGAGTCGCTCGTCATCGACTTCGATTTCGAGTTTGACGCGGCTTTCGGGCAGCCGCTCGAGCGTTACCTTCACGGGCTGAAACGTTCCTCCGGGTTCGAGTATAGCAAACGGGTCCGCTGGGGCTTTCGGGCGGGCCGCCGGCCTTCAGCGGAGGGCCTGGGTGCGCGGCTCGAGGAGGTCGACGAGGGCGTCGCCGAGGAGGTTCCAGGCGAAGAAGAAGAGGGTGACGGGGATGGCGGGCGCGAGGAGCAGGTGGGGGTAGCGCTCGAACGTCTGGGGACCGGCGCCGGCGGCGATGAGCGAGCCGAAGCTGGCAGTGGGCGGGTCGATGCCGAGGCCGAGGAAGCTCAGCGTGACCTCGGCGCCGGCGGTGCCGGCCATGCCGGCGGAGACGCCGACGACGAAGAGCGGGAGCACGCCGGGGAGGATGTGGCGGAAGATGATGCGCCACGACGATGCGCCCATGGCTTCGGCGGCGAGGACGTAGGTCTCTTCGCGGATGGCGAGGGCCTGGCTGCGGACGATGCGGCTCGTGCCGATCCAGGCGAAGGGGACGGTGGCGAAGACGATGATGCTGAACTTCACGAAGGTGCGGGCGTCGTTGCCGAGGAAGGTGTTGTCCTGGAGCCAGAAGGCGACGTCGTTGATGCGGGTGCGGAAAGCGGCGGTGATGGCGAGCATCAGGAGGAGCGTCGGGAGCCCGGCGAGCACTTCGCCGACGCGCATGATGAGGGTATCGACCCAGCCGCCGCGGTAGCCGGCGAGGAGGCCGAGCCCGAGCCCGAGGACGAGGCTGCCGCTGATGAGGACGACGACGGTGAAGACGACCGTGGTGCGGGCGGCGTAGATGACGCGGCTGGCGAGGTCGCGGCCGAGGGCGTCGGTGCCGAGCCAGTGCTCCGCGGAAGGCCCCTGCCGGGTCGCGCCGGGCGTGAGGTTCTGCTGGTAGGGGTCGTGGGGAGCGATGAGGGGGGCGAAGATGCCGCAAGCGTAGAAGATGGCGAGGTAGACGATCGCGAGCACGGCGAGCTTCTTCCGCAGGAGCTGGCGGATGAAGCGGCGCCGGGGCGCGGCCGCGGCGGTTTCGAAGGCGAGCGGGTCGGAGGCGGCGACGGCGGTGCTCATCCGCGCTGGGCCCCGAGGCGGATTCGCGGGTCGATGACCGCGTAGAGGATGTCGATCAGGATGTTGGCGAGGACGAAGAGGATGGAGCCGAAGAGGACGAGGGCGAGGATGACATCGAAATCGGGCGCGAGGACGGCCTCGAAGCTCTCGGCGCCGATGCCGGGGATGCCGAAGAGCTGCTCGACGATGAGGGAGCCGCCGGCGACGCCGGGGAGGGAGAGGCCGATGATGGTGATGAGCGGGAGGAGCGCGTTCCGGGCGATGTGGCGGACCACGACGATGCGCTCGGGGAGGCCCTTGGCGCGGGCGGTGCGGATATAGTCCTCGCGGAGGACGCCGAGGACGGAGGCGCGGACGAAGCGGGCGATGCCGGCCGTGCCGGGCAGGGCGAGGATGAGGATGGGGAGGATGATGTTGGGGCTGGTGAAGCCCTGCCAGCTCAGGCCGACGAGGTCGAGCTTGACGGCGAAGAGCCACTGCAGGAATGGGACGGCGACGAAGATCGGGACGGCATCGATGGCGAGCCAGAACGAGATGGTGAGGGGGTCGAGGAAGGTGCCGCGGGCGAGGGCGGCGTAGATGCCGGCGGAGATGCCGAGGAAGAAGCTGATGGCGAGGGCGAGGAGGCCGAGCCGGGTGGAGACCCAGATCTTCGGGATGATGATCTCGGAGACGGTGAAGGACTGGTGGCGGGTGGAGACGCCGAGGTCGCCCTGCAGGAGGTGCTGCATGTACTTCACGTACTGGACGTGGATCGGCTGGTCGTAGCCGTACTTCTTGCGGATGAGGGCGGCCTCCTCCTCGCGGTAGCGCTGGCCGAGGAGAGAATCGACCGGGTCGCCGGGGGCGAGGCGGAGCATGTAGAAGACGATGACGGAGATGGCGAAGAGGACCGGTATCGCCCAGAGCAGCCGACGAACGATGTAGCCGGCGAGGCCCGGTGCCACGGTCTACGGCTCCTTGATTTCGACGTACCGGAACTTCGGGATGGTCATCGGGGCATCGGGCAGGCCTTTGACGCAGGGTTTGACGAGCATGTGTTCGACGGACCAGAAGGTCGGGATGATGGAGGCGTCGTCGATGATCTTCTGCTCGGCCTGTCCGTAGAGCTGGTAGCGGCGCTCGCGGTTGGTTTCGACGCGGGCCTGCTTGAGGAGGGCATCGACCTCGGGGTTGCTGTACTTGGTGTAGTTGAGCGGGCTATCGCTGGCGAAGAGCTTGCCGAGGAAGTTTTCGGGATCCGGGTAGTCGGCGGACCAGCCTTCGCTCTGGATCTGGAAGTTGCCCTGGCGCTGTTCGCGGAGGAAGGCGGCGGTATCGATGGCCTGCAGTTCGACGGTGACGCCGAGGACCTGCTGCCAGTTCTCCTGGATGGCGACGAGGAGGTCGCCGGGGGCGGCACCCGTGCCGGCGTAGGTGAGGACGATGCGGGGCATGCTGTTCGCGTACTTCGATTCGGCGATGAGCTGCTTCGCGCGCTGGGGGTCGTAGGCGTAGGTCTTGACGCTGCTGGAGCGGCCGGGCATGGCGCCGGGCACGATGCCGCCGGCGACTTCGTAGTAGTCGAAGAGCAGGACGGTGTTGATGGTCTCGCGGTCGATGGACATGGCGAAGGCCTGGCGGACCTTCGGGTCATCGAACGGGGCTTTGTTGGGGTTGAGGGTGAAGTAGAAGGTCGCGAGCCCGGGGTAGGAGCGGTAGTCCTTCGAGAGCGGGTTGGAGCCGTCGACGATGGAGTCGAGGAGCGAGGCCGGGAGCGGCGTCATGTGGATTTCATCGTTCTGGTACTGGGTGAGAAGGGAGCCGCCGCCGAGCTGGAAGATGACCTCATCGACCTTGGGGGCGCCGAGGTGGTAGCGGGGGTTCTTGACGAGGCGGATGCGCTCGGCGGGCTTGAATTCAGCGAGCCGGAAGGGGCCGGTGCCGTTCGGGTTGCGGGTCCAGTTGCGCGGGTCGGATTCGATTTGCTGGCGGTCGACGACGAAGGAGACGGGGTAGGTGAGTTCGAAGATGAAGTAGTCGGAGGGTTCGATGAGGTCGATCTGGAGCGTGCGCTCATCGATGACTTTGACGCCTGAGACGGAGGGGGCGCGGCCCTGGAAGCGGTCTTTGAGGCCGACGATGTTGCCGAGGTAGGCGACGACGGTGGGGGAGGCGTTGGCAGGGTCGGCGGCGCGCTCGATGGAATACTTCACGTCTTCTGCGGTGACGCGGCGCTGGTTGCCGGTATGGAAGACGACGTTGTCGCGGAGGCGGAAGGTGTAGGTGCGGCCGCCGTTGGTGACCTCCCAGTTCTCGGCGATGTCACCGACGACCTCGAGGTCGGGGTCGAGGGTGACGAGGCCGCCGAAGATTTCGACGACGTATTCGCTGGTGGAGACATCGACGACCTGGATGGGGTCGAGGACGGTGTTGGGCTGGGAACCCGGGATGATGAGGGAGTTGCCCTTGCAGATGCCGCCGGCGGATGCGCCGGGGCGGTTTTCGGAGCCGCCGCTGGGCGGTGCGGTGCCGTCATCGCCGCCGCCGCCGGCGAGGGCGATGACGAAGACGACGCCGACGGCGAGGATGAGGAAAGCGACGACGCCCATCATGAGGGCGAGCATGCGGTTCGACATCGGGCAGACTCCCAGCGTCAGCGGTTTGCGCAGGCGGGCACCCGGGGAGGCGGCGGTCGCGGGCCCCGGATGGCCTACAAGCGTACACGCCGCGGCGGGCTCAGGGGATGCATCCGCTCACCACGGCGGGAAAAGAACGCTTTACGCCGGGGCGATGACCCGGATGCCGAGCTCTTCGAGCTGTTTGGGGTCGACGGGCGAGGGCGCGCCCATGAGCGGGTCGGTGCCGGAGGAGGCCTTGGGGAAGGCGATAACGTCGCGGATGTTGTCGGTGCCGACGAGGGACATCATGAGGCGGTCGATGCCCATGCCGACGCCGCCTTCGGGCGGGACGCCGTAATCGAGGGCATCGAGGATGACGCCGAAGCGCTCCTGCTGCTCCTCGGGGGTGTAGCCCATGAGGCTGAAGACTTTCTCCTGGTGGCGGCGGTTGTTGATGCGGATGGAGCCGCCGCCGATCTCGGCGCCGTTGAGGATGAGGTCGTACTGGCGGGCGATGACCGCGCCGGGGTCGGTATCGAGCAGGGGTTCGTGCTCGGGGAGGAAGCCGCTGAAGGGGTTATGGGTGGCATCCCAGCGCTGGTCTTCGGGCCGCCATTCGAGGAGCGGGAAGCCGGTGACCCAGGCCATCCGGTAGATGGACGGGTCTTTGAGGCCGAGGCGGGTGCCGAGCTCGTCGCGGACCTCGTGGAGGGAGCGGGCGACGACGGCGGGCTGGTCGGCGACGATGAAGAGCATGTCGCCGTCGCGGGCGCCGGTGCGGGCGCGGATGGCGGCGAGCTCGTCTGCGGTGAGGAACTTGGCGATGGGGGAGCGGAGTTCGCCGGGGATGAAGCCGATGTAGGCGAGGCCTTTCGCGCCGCCGCCGCGGGCGATGGCGGTCAATTCGTCGATGTCGCGGCGGGTCATGCCGGCCTGGCCTTCGACGCGGATGGCTTTGACCTGGCCGCCGGCGGCGAGGGCGCCGGCGAAGACCTGGAAGGCGGTGCCGCGGAGCGGTTCGGAGATGTCGACGAACTCGAGGCCGTAGCGAAGATCCGGCCGGTCGATGCCGTACTTCTCGATGCACTCGGCGTAGGAGAGGCGTGGGATGGTGCGGGAGGGAAGTTTCGCGGCGCCGAAGCGGGAGAGGATTTCGACGTAGAGGTCTTCGACGAGGCCCATGACGTCGTTTTCGTCGACGAAGGCCATTTCGAGGTCGAGCTGGGTGTGCTCGGCGACGCGGTTGGCGCGGAAGTCTTCGTCGCGGTAGCAGCGGGCGAGCTGGAAGTATTTTTCGAAGCCGGCCGCCATGAGGAGCTGCTTGAGGATTTGCGGCGACTGGGGGAGGGCGAAGAAGGTGCCGGGCCGGATGCGGGCGGGGACAAGGAAGTCGCGGGCGCCCTCGGGGGTGCTCTTGATGAGGGTGGGGGTTTCGATTTCGCAGAAGCCGCGGCTGCTGAGGTAGTCGCGGATGAAGCGGACGACCTCGTGGCGCAGCTTGATGACGCGGGCGACTTCGGGCCGGCGGAGGTCGAGGTAGCGGTACTTCAGGCGGAGGTGCTCGTCGACGTCGGCGGGTTCGTTGATGTAGAACGGCGGCGTCTGAGCCTCGGCGAGAACGGTGCAGGCGGAGGGGATGACTTCGACTTCGCCAGTCGGGAGGTTGGGGTTGACGGTCGCGGGGCTGCGCAGCGCGACGGTGCCCTCGACCTGGAGAACCCATTCGGTGCGGGCGCGGTGGGCGACGGCGTGGGCTTCGGGGGTATCGGGATTGAAGACGACCTGGACGATGCCGGAGGTATCGCGGAGGTCGATGAAGATGAGGCCGCCGTGGTCGCGGCGGCGGTGGACCCAGCCCGCGAGGGTGACGCGGCGGCCTTCGTCGGCGCGGCGGAGTTCGCCGCAGTAGGCATCCTTGAGCATGGGCTACAGGGTAGCCGAGGGCGTGCTTACGCGGTGGGACGGGGTTCGCCGGCGAGCGGGCCGAGCTCCTCGGCGAAGGCGGCCTGGACGGCGGCCTCGACGCGGCGGCGGAAGCGGTCGTAGGCCTCGACGAGGCGGGCGCCCTCCGGGGTGAGGGCGGTGTGGCCGCCGCCGGCACCGCCGACTTCGGAGCGGACGAGCGGGTGGCCGAGGTTCGCCTCGAGCTCTTTGACTTTGCCCCAGGCGCGACGGTAGGAGAGGCCCATGGCTGCGGCGGCCGCGGCGAGGGAGCCGGTCTCGGCGATGAGGGCGAGCAGGCGGAGCCGGTAATCGGACATGACGAGGCCGTCGGCCGACTCGAGCCAGAGCTTGTAACGGGGGACGAACTCGCCCATGGCCCCAGCCTACTGCGGGGCGGGGGCGTCAGCTACCGGCTGCGGGTGGAAGGCGAGGGATGCCGTGACGATCATGGCGGAGGGGACGCGGAAGCGCTGCTCCCAGCTGAGGCCGGGGAGGCGGTCGATGTCGGTTCGATACCGCTCGGAGCCAGCGATCTCTTCGAAGGCGTCGAGGGCGAAGCCGGCATCGGCGAGGGCGGTGAGGAGGTCGGCGAGGGTCCACGGGTTGTCGCCGTCGCGGAAGCGGAAGTAGGCGCGCGAGATGACGAGGAGGCCTTTGTGGAGGCCGACGACGCGGGCGAAAGGGTGACGGTCGTAGAGGGAGAGCCGGCCGCCGGGGCGGAGGAGGGCGGCGGCATGGCCGGCCCAGGCATCGAAGTCGTCGACGGCATCGAGGCCGCCCCAGGCGTGGTAGAGGAGGTCGAACGCGGCCGGGGCGCGGGCCGCGATGGCCTCGAGGGTGCCGAATTCCCAGGCGAGGTCGATGCCAGCCTCGGCGGCGAGGCGCTGGCCGGGCGCGGCGGCCGCTTCATCGGGAGCCCAGGCGGTCACGCGGGCGCCGAGGTTGGCGAGCGAGAGCGCCTCTTCGGCGCGGTTCTCCGGGGTGACCGGGCCGACGAGGACGCGGAGACCGTCGACCTCGCCGAGGTACTCCGCTTCGAGGTCGGAGAAACAGGAGCCGCCGTGGGCGTAGAAGGCCGGGTCGATCTCGAACCAGGAGGGGGACGGTTCGAGCGTGCGGCTCATGCGTTGAGGTCGCCGCGGGACGACTGGATCGGCATGACGTGGGAGTAGTCGTTGATAGTGAGGATGACGCGCCGGGTATCGGCGGCGCGCATGACGGAGATGGAGGTGTGGTGGACCGGCACGAGGTGGTCGAAGGGGGAGCCGAAGACCTGGCTGAGGATGGCGTTGATGACGCCGCCATGGCAGACGACGGCGACGCGCATGCCGATGGACTCCTCGATGATGCGGTCCATGGCGCGGAAGACGCGGGTGCGGAAAGCATCGACGTCTTCGCAGAAGGGGTAGGCGCTGTGCTTGCGGGTGCGGGTAACCTCGCGGTAGACGTCCGCGAGCTGTTCGCGGGTGTAGATATCGAGAAGGCCCTTGTCCTGCGGGGCGCGCTGCCAGAGGTCGATTTCGCGGAGGTCGGGGATGACGACGGGTTCGAGGCCATGGTGGACGGCGATCGCCTTCGCGGTGTCGTAGGCGCGGCGCATGTCGGAGGAGTAGACGCGGCCGAGGCGGGCGGGCGCGAGGCGCTGGCCGACGGCTTCGGCCTGCTTCTGGCCGAGTTCGGAAAGCGGCGCGTCGTAGGCCTGCCCGAGGGGGATGTTTTCGAAGAACTTCTGCTCGCCGTGGCGGATGAGCAGGATTTCGACCATGCCTTCGAACGAATCGACGAACGGGTTTTCGAGGTCAATGGTGCGGACGCGGCGGACGGAGGTCATGCGAGGTTCACCCCGGGCATGGCGACGGCGGCGAGGTTGGGCTCGACCTTTTGCACGTATTCGCTGGCGGCGACGAAGGCGGCGAGGCCGCGGACGAGGGCTTCGAGGTCTTCGTGGTGCATTTCGATGAGGATGCGGCGGGTGTAGACCTCGCTGCCGGTTTCGAGGCGGGAGCAGGTAGCTTCGCCCTGTTCGGTGAGAAAGTTGCGGACGAGGCGGCGGTCGGATTCGTCGTCTTCGCGGCGGATGAGGCCGGATTTGACGAGGCGGTCGACGATGCCGGAGATGGTCGGCGGGGTGACGCCGAGGCGGGTGGCGAGTTCGCCGGCGGTGACCCCGGGGGCTTCGCGGACGAGGAAGAGGACGCGGAGCTGGGCGGTGGTGAGGCCCATCTCGGCCCACGCGCGGAAGCGGAGGGGGTCGAAGAGGTTGACGGTTTCGCCGAAGAGCCGGATGGCCGCGTCGACGGCGCTTTCGGAGGTGGGCGGAGACTGCACGGCACGCCTCGAATGTGGTTCGTCGTACGAAGGGGACTTTAGCACCGATTGCGGCTTGCCTCCTCCCCGTTGGCGGCGCGCATACTGGAAGCGATGACGCTCGACCTCGACCCGGGCACGGCGGCGCTGGGGAACCCGCGGCTGATCGCGGCGATCATCGCCGAGATGGATGGCGGGGCGATCCCGTTCCAGCGGTTCATGGAGCTGGCGCTCTACCACCCGGAGCACGGCTACTACCGGAAGCGGGGGCGCATCGGCCGGCAGGGCGACTTCCTGACGAGCCCGGCGGTGCACCCGATGTTCGGCTGGGCAGTGGCCGGCTGGGCGCGGGAGGTGTGGCAGCGGCTGGGCGAGCCGGCGGAGTTCACCATCTTCGAGCCGGGCGCGGGCGAAGGGCTCCTCGCGAGGGCGGTGCTCGACTGGGCGGAGGGGCGCGACCCGGCGTTCGCCCACGCACTTCGTTATGTCGCTATCGAACCGAACAGCCCGGGCGACGACCCGCGGGTCGACTGGCGGGTGCCGCCGGTGGCGCCAGCGGAGGCAGGGGTCGTCGTGGCGAACGAGCTGTTCGACGCCTTCCCGGTGCGGGTGTTCGAAGGCTCGCCGCGGGGGCCGGTGGAGGTGTACGTGCGCTGGGACGGCGAGCAGTTCGTCGAGGAGCGCGGGCCGATTGCGACGATCGACGATGCGCCGGCCGAGGGGCGGTTCGAAGTGAACCCGGCGGCCTACCCGGCGATGGTCAGCCTCTGCGGGCTGGTCGAGCGCGGGGCGGTGCTGGTGTTCGACTACGGCTATCCGCAGGAGGACCTGTGGGCGCCGTGGCGGCGGCAGGGGACGCTGCTCTGCTTCTACCGGCATACGGCGCACGAGAATCCGTACATCCACGTCGGCGAGCAGGACCTGACGTCGCACGTGAACCTGTCGGAGCTGCTGACGGCGCTGGAGGACGCGGGGATGCAGCCGTGGGGGCCGGTCTCGCAGCAGGAGTTCCTGTACAGCGTCGGGCTGGGCGGGCTGGTGGAAGCGGCGCGGGGCGACCTGCAGGAGTACTTCACGCGGCGGCGCGCGCTCGAGCAGCTGACGGACGGGGCGGGGCTCGGGCGGATCCGGGTCATCGCCGGGACGCGCGGCATCGAGGGCACGCCGCCGGGGTTCGAGCCGCTGCCGTGAGCGGGCACGCGAACGGGCAGGAGCCGCCGCTGCGGGGGCCGGTGCAGCCGGGCGAGCCGGCGCCGGATTTCGAGCTGCCGGCGGTGCCGGACGGCGGCGAGCCGTTCACGGTCCGGCTCCGGGAGCTGCTGCCAAAGGGGCGGGTGCTGCTGATCTTCTACCAGGACGACGGGATGCCGATCTGCACGAGCGAGCTGAAGGCCTTCGCGCAGGAGTACGAGACGCTGCGGCAGGCCGGCGTGCAGGTGTTCGGCATCAACACGAACGGGATCGGCTCGCACGCGAAGTTCCACGAGCGCGACCATTTCCCGTTTCCGCTCATCAGCGACTTCTACGGGGAGGCGGTGAAGGCGTACGGCTTCTGGGACCCGGAGGAGCGGAAGTCGCGCCGCGGCGTGGTCGTGATCGGGCAGGACGGGCGGGTGGCGTACGTGCTGCCGCACTTCAACCCGGGCAGCCTGTCGGCCTTCGAAGGGGTGTTCCGGGCGCTGGGGCTGTTCGACGGCTGATCAGCCGGGGAGGCCGCGGGCGCGGAGCGCGGCGCGGATGTCCCGCTGGCGTTCGATGCAGGGAACTTCGAGCGGGTGGCGGCTGTGGCGGAAGCCAGACTGGAGCTGGCCGAGCAGGTAGCGGGCGTAGAACCGGGGCCGGCCCATCTCGCGGACCTGGGTGAGGTGGAGCGCTTCGTGGGCGATGAGGGCGAGGCCGGCGGCCGTATCCGGCCGGTAGCCGCCAGCGCGGAAGAAGACGAACGGCGCGAAGGTGATGGCCGTCTTGCCGAGCAGGGCGGGAATCCAGCGCCAGGGCCAGCCGGTGACGATGCGCATCGCCTCGAGGTCGCGGCGAGGCACCCACTCGGCCAGGAGGTCGATGGCCGGGGCCTCAAGGCGCACGGCCGAGGTCCCGGGCGAGGATGTCGGCGGCGAGGCGGTCCTGGTCGACGCGGTAGATGACGTTCGGGCCGTCGCGGAAGACCTCGGTGAGGGCCGGCATGGCGGCGAACTTCGCGAGGCCCGCTTCGGTGCCGTGGACGCGCTCTTCGGTGCCGACGACGACGTAGCGGACGCCGTGCTTGCGGAGGAAGCGCTCGGCGCGGTCGGTCGAGGGGTCGGTGTAGAAGAGATGGACGTCGGTGCGGCGCTCCTGGACGAGGTGGGCGTAGTCGGTCCGCTGCTGGACCTGGTGCCAGTCCCAACCGATGACGGCCGGGAGGCCGGTGTACTCAGAAATGCGGCCGGTCCAGCGGTAGAGGGGACCGACGGCTTCGACGATGACCGGGGAGCCTTCGACGTTCTGGCGGAGCCACTCGATGAGCGGGAGGTCTTCGTCGAGGCGGAAGGTGACGTCGTCAGCAGGGGTCGCGTCGCTGCGGGGTTCGGTGAAGACGCCGTGTTCGAAGAAGGCGAAGCCGTTGAGGGTGAGCGGCGTCTCGCCGAAACGGGCTTCCTGGCGGGCCCGGGTGCCGGAGACGAGGAAGAGGCTGGAGGCGAGGACGACGGCGGCGAGCGAGGCGAGGGCGAGCCCGGCGGCCGCGCGCCCCGGCATCGCCGCGCCGCGCGCGCGTTCGAGGACGCCGCGGACGACGTACCAGGCGGCGTACCCGCCGCCGAGCGCGAAGAGGTGCCACGCCTGGAGGCTGAATTTGAAGACGGTGTTCATGCGGACGATGTCGTTCTTCAGGGTGACGACATCGACACCGGCGGCGATGGCGACCGCGAGGGCGAAGAAGAGGGTGGCGACGAGGCGCGGGACGTTGCGCCCGGGGTCGCGCAGCTCGAGCCAGGCGAGATTCAGCAGGAAGGCGAGCGCGACGAGGGCCGTGGCGACGGTCGCCAGGCCGAAGGGCCAGGTGAAGGCGATGAGGCCGGCGAGGAAGACGGCGAGGGAGGCGAGCTCGAGGCGGCCGGCGACGATGGCGAGCACCGGATTGCGCCCGGGGTCGAAGCCGCGAGGTTCGAGCTCTTCGCGGCAGCGCAGGGCGATGAAGGCCGCGGCGAGGGCGAGGAACACGCCGTACTGGACGACGAACTGGTGGAGCGGCGTCGTGGCCGGAGCGCGGGTGATGCCGGGGTCGAAGGTTTCGAAGCGGGCGTTGTAGGGGGCGAAGGCGACGACAGCAACGAGGCCGGCGAGGGCGAGCTGGCCAAGGGCGGTCCAGGCGCGGCGTTCGGCAGAACCCGGCGCGAGCAACCCGCCGAGGGCGATGGCGCCCGCGGCGATGAGCGCGGCGGTCGGGAAGTCCCAGGTGTGGACGGTGCGGATGAGGCCGACGAAAAGGCCGGCGAGGGCGGCGAGCACCCACGGGCGAAGCCGCTCGCCGCGGGCGGCGGAGAGCGCGAGCGCCGCGCCGGTGCCGGCGAGACTGACGAAGAAGGGGATGCCCATCAGGTGGGGATGGAGGTCGGCGAAGAGGAAGGACCAGTAGGGGAACTCGGTGATATCGAAGCTGCCGAAGTGGACGCGCGAGCTGCGCCACCAGTCGAAGGGCGGGAGCTGAGCGCCGCCGAAGAGCCAGCGCCAGAGCCCGCCGGCGATGCCGACCGCACCGCCGACGACCGGCGTGCCGGAGGCGAACGACCACTGGTTGAGCGCCTGGAGGCGTTCGATCCACTGGTGGGCGGCGTCGAGGTTGCCGATGGCGACGAGGAGGAAGGCGGCGAACGCGCCGGCGAGGAGCGGTTCGGCGGCGCGCCGGCGGACGGCGGCGACGGACGGGGCCGCGGCGCCGACGAGGCCGCTGACGATCGCGAAGGCCGCGGCGGCGGCCGTGGCAGCGAACGTCGGCACGCCCAGGTTGAAGGCGTATTCGGGGAGGATGCCGAAGGCGCGCACCGGCACGGCGAGGTAGAACCAGCCCATGTAGTAGTAGTTGAGGCTGCCGCCGGCGAACCACGGGTCGTAGGGCGGGAGGATGGTAGAGCGGACGACGGCGGTCAGGTAGGCGATCTCCATCGGCTTCTCGCCGCCCTGGGGGTGGTGCCAGAGGTCGGGGTTGGCGGCGCGGAGGAGCAGGAACGCGAAGAACGCGGCGAGGAAGACGGCCTCGGCAGCGAGCCAGTTCCGCCACTGGCTGCGGAGGTCGTCGCGCAGGGCCTGGCGGCGGAGGATGCCGACGGCGAGCCCGGCCCCGATGGTGACGGCGAAGGCGCCCCAGGCGAGGCCTTTCGAGAAATGGAGCGGCCCCCAGGCGACGGCCATCCAGGTGAGGAGAACGACGGCGAGCGGGCCGAAGAGCTTCGCGAGGCCATAGCCGCGGCCGCCGAAGGGGCGGAAGAGCCAGGTGACCCACGGCACGGCGGCGAGGCTGGCAGCCTGGAGCCAGAGCAGCCACCAGAGCCACGCGGTCCGGTTCAGCCAGCCGGGGGCATCGAAGACGTCGGTGAAGGTGCCGCCAGACTGCTGGATTTCGGCCTCGGCGGAGGTGAACTGGAGGCCGTTGGAGCGGCCCTGCCGCGGGAGCAGGTTCACAGCGGCCTCGGGACGCGCCTCGCTGAGGAGGGTGTAGGCGCGGTCGGGGTCGAAGGCGGCCGTCTTCCGGTAGATGCGGACCTCGGGGTGGTCGTAGACGGTGAACGACTCCTCGGCGCCGGAATCGTCGACGGAGATGCCGAGGAAGGATGGGCGAACCGTGAACGTGGCGACCCGTTCGAAGCCGAGGTCGCCCGATTCGAGGAGCTGGTAGTAGCGGATGGTGGCCGGGTATTCGCGCTCGAGCTTCGTCACCGAGTCGCGGATGCGGTTGGAGGTGACGGCGACGTAGTCGGCGCCGGCGAGGCCGGCCTTTGCGGGGTCGCCGGGGACGCCGAAGACGAGGTCGCGGATCTTTTCCGGCGAGTCCGTGCGGTACATATCGAGCTCGACGAGGCGGTACTCGCGGGCGCGGCCGGGGAGGTCCCACGGCACGGGGTCGTCCCAGATTTCGGTGGTGATGGCGCGGCCGGGCGGGACGTTGGCGTAGACCCAGCGGGTGGCGGCGATGCGCGGGTGCTCTTCGACGTAGACGCGCTGGAAGGCGAGCGCCCACCAGGCCGAGGCCGCGAGGACGATGCCGAGCACGGCGAACGCGAGGGCGCGGGCGCGCGGCGGGGGCAGGGCCGCGCGGACGCGGCCGGGGGCGAGCCGGAAGCCGGCGCGGCTGCGTTCGAGGAGCCGGAGGAGGCCCCACGCTGCGAAGAGGCAGAGCACCGGGTACATCGGGAGGAAGTAGCGCATGAAGGCGACGAAGCGCGGCCCCCAGAAGCCGAGGACGAGCAGGGCGAAGGCGAGCGGCAGCAGGAGAGCGAGGTCGCGGGTGCGGGCCGTTCGGATAGCTGCGGAGAGAAGGCCGGCGAACGCGGCGGCGGCGAGGACGGGCCCGAGGCCCCAGAGCGTGATGTTGCGGAGAGCGGTGAGGAAGGGGGTCGTGCCGGCGAACTGGACGAAGGGGGGATAGTCGACGTTGCCCTGCTGGAAGTCGCGCTCGCGCTGGATGTCGTCCCACCACCGCTGGTTGAGGGCGAAATCCCACACGTTTGGGCCGGCGAAGGCGTACGGCTGCGCGATGCGGAAGACGAGGAGCGAGACGGCGCCGGCGAGGCAGAGCATGGAGAGGTCGGTGAGCCAGGCCGAGCCGTGCCGGGGCGGGGCCTCGCCGCCGCTCCAGCGGGCGCCGAGCCGGCGGATGTCGTGGAGGGCGATGCGGACGGCGAAGGCGAGGACCGGGATGGCGGCGAAGATGGCGCCGTTCACCTTGCAGGCCGTGGCGAGGCCGATGCTGGCGCCGATGCCGACGGCGAGGAGCCATGCTCGTCCGCCGTCAGCACGCACCCAGTGGACGGAGAGGAGCAAGGTGAGGAGGGCGAAGACATTGAGGAAGGGGTCCATCGCCCAGAAGTGCGCGAGCTGGGTGGGGAGGACGGCGAGCGCGTAGAGGAGCGCAGCGAGCAGGCCGAGCCGCCGGCTGCCGAGCGCGCTGCCGAGGAGGAAGACGAGGAGGATGGCGAGGGCATCGAAGGCGGCGGTGACCTGCCGGCCGGAGACGACGGTGGCGGCGTACGAGTTGCCCGGCCCGGGCGGGTCGTCGCCGCGGAGGGTGGCGACGGCTTTGACGAGGAAGAGCGGGAAAGTGCCGTAGACGTAGGAGTTGGTTTCGCCGTCGTTGTAGGGGTTGAGGGGCGAGCGGGCGGTATCGAAGTAGCCGGCGAGGCTGCCGGGCCAGTCGATGCGGTTCGCGACGAGGGAGAGGAACCGCTCATCGGGGTGCATCTGGAGGGGATAAGCGGCCTCCGCCGGCCGGTCCCAGCCGAGGCCGTGGAAGCGGAGGACAGCCCCAAGGAGCAGGACGGCCGCGAGCCCTGCCTGCCACGTGAGGAGGCGCGCGATGGGGCCGGACCGCAGGGCGGCGAGGCGGCCGCGGGCGGGCGTGACGGCGGGGGAGGTCTCGGCCACGCGCTCCTCCAGTGGTGGGCTACAGGATACGGCCGGCGGACGTTCGGGACAGGAAACGGGTCAGGCGCCGGGCGGGGCGGCGCCGGCGACCCCGGCGGCGCGGAGCCGGGCGACCTCGGCCCCGTCGAAACCCAGCTCAGCGAGCACCTCGTCGGTGTGCTCGTCGAGGAGAGGCGGATGGCGCCCGGCGGGCGCGGCGCTGCCCTCGACGCGGACGGCAGGGCCGAACGTGCGGTAGGCGCCGAAGAGCGGGTGTTCGAGCTCGACGACGAAGCCGTTGTCCACGAGCTGGGGGTGGAACATCGCCTCTGGCGGGAAGTTGAGCGGGCCGCAGGGGACGCCGCCGGCGCGGAGGCGCTCGAGCCAGCTTGCGGTCGTATCGGCGGCGAAGCGAGCTTCGGCGTCGGCGACGAGCGCGGCGAGGCGGTCAGCGGCGCCGGGGGCGTCGAAATCCCAGCCGGGCTCGGTCCGCGGGTCGTGGAGGCCGGTGACGGCGCGGAAGCGGGCGTTGAGGGCGGGGCTCAGGCAGCCGACGGCGACGAAGCCGTCGCTCGTGCGGTAGACGCGGAAGTAGATGTTGGCGGCGCTGCCGCGGAGGTAGGTCTGCTCGTAGATGCGGCGCTGGGCTTCGAAATCAGCGCCGGCTGCGCGGGCGGCGGCGAGCGCAGCGCGGAAGGCCTCGTCGCGGGGCGGGTCGGTGGCGGCGAACCAGCTGAGGAGCTGGTTGCCGAGGGCCATGGCGGTGCCGAGCAGCGAAGTTTCGAGGCGGAGCGGCTCGCCGGTGCGCTCGCGGTGGAGGAGGGCGGCAACGACGCCGAGGGCGCTGAAGGCGCCGGTCGCCATGTCGTTGAATGCCGGGCGGATGTTCATCGGCACGCCGCCGCGTTCGCGGGCCGTGGTGACGGAGAGGCCGGAGATGGCCTGGACGACCACGTCGTAGCCGGGGTCGCCGCCGAAGGGGCCGGCATGGCCGAGGGGCACGTGTTCGAGGACGACGATGCGGGGGTTCCAGGCGCGGAGGTCGTCGCAGGTGAGGCCGTAGCGGGGGAGGTCGGCCGGCTTGAGCGAGACGAGGACGGCATCGGCCCAGGCGACGAGGCGCTGGAGGACCGGGCGCGCGTCTTCGCGGGTGATATCGAGGCAGACGGCGCGCTTGCCGCGGTTGACGAGGGTGTAGCCCTTGCTTTCGCCGGGGAGGATCGGCTCCATCGTGTGGCGGATGCCGTCGCCCTCCGGGGGCTCGACTTTGATGACGTCGGCGCCGAGGTCGGCGAGGAGGAGGCCGGCGAACGGGACAGCGAGCGCCTGGGCGATTTCGAGGATGCGGTAGCCGGCGAGCGGTCCCCCGGGCATGGCGCGGGATGATACGGGAGCCGGCGGCACCCCGCGAGGGCGGGGAAACGGCCGCGCCCCCGGGGGTGCGGGGGCGCGACGTGCCGTCCGGGAGCGCGGCGTGCCGGTTTAGAGGCCTTTTTCGGCGACGAAGGCGGCGAGGTCGCTGAGGCGGCAGGCGTAGCCCCATTCGTTGTCGTACCAGGCGGCGACCTTCACGAGATTGCCGCCGACGACGTTGGTCGAGAGCCCGTCGACGATGGAGGAGCGCTCGTCGCCCTTCATGTCCATGGAGACGACGGGGTCCATGGTGATGCCGAGGATGCCCTTCATCTTCTCGGCGGCGGTTTCGCGGATGAGGTCGTTGAGGGCGTCCTTCGTGATGTCCTTTTCGGTGAGGGCGACGACTTCGACGATGGAGACGGTCGGGGTCGGGACGCGGTAGGCGAGGCCATCGAGCTTGCCTTCGACTTCGGGGATGACGAGCTTGAGGGCGCGGGCCGCGCCGGTCGAGGTGGGGACGATGTTGAGGGCGCCGGCGCGCATTTCGCGGAGGTCGCTGCCGGCGGCCTTGTCGAGGATCTGCTGGGAGTTGGTGTAGGAATGGATGGTGGTCATCTGGCCTTTGACGAGGCCGAGGTTGTCGACGATGACCTTGACGACGGGCGCGAGGCCGTTGGTGGTGCAGGAGGCGTTGGAGATGACGTGGTGCTTCGCCGGGTCGTAGGCCTCGGGGTTGACGCCGAGGACGATGGTGACGTCCTCGTTCTTGGCGGGGGCGGAGATGATGACCTTCTTCACCGAATCGCGGCGGTGGGCGGCGGCCTTCGTGGCGTCGGTGAAGAGGCCGGTGGACTCGATGACGATGTCGGCGCCGACGGAGCCCCACGGGATGGCGCCGGGGTCGCGCTCCGCGAAGACGCGGACGGCGCGGCCGTCGACGACGAGGGCGTCTTGCTCGGCGCGGACGTCGCGGTTCCAGCGGCCGTAGTTCGAGTCGTACTTCAGCAGGTTGGCATTGACGTCGGTGGCGACGAGGTCGTTGATGGCGACGACTTCGAGGGTGCCGGCGTAGCGGTCGGTGATGGCTTTGAAGACCTGGCGGCCGATGCGGCCGAAGCCGTTGATGCCGATCCTGGTGACCAAGGGAGTCCCTCCGGGTGGGTGGTTCGTGTTCGTAGCCTAGCGGGCAGGCACTAACGTTCCACCCGCCGAACGACCGGGTTCAGGAGAGCTTCACGGCCGTGCCGGAGGCGGTGATCATGAGCATCTGGCCGCCGACGGTTTCGTAATCGATTTTCACGCCGACGACGGCATCGGCGCCGAGCTGCTGAGCGTACTGGAGCATCTCGGCGACGGCGTGGTCGCGGCCTTTGCGGAGCTCTTCTTCGTACTTGCCGGAGCGGCCGCCGACGATGTTGCGGAAGCCGGCAGCGATGTCTTTGAAGACGTTGACGCCGAGGATGACTTCACCGGCGACGAGGCCGAGGTACTGCTGGATGGGGCGGCCTTCGACGGTGTTGGTGGTGGTGAGGATGATGGCCATGCGGAACCTCCGGGCGGGGATTGGGGCAGGGCGTATCCCCAGTCTAGCGGAGCGCGGCGTTTCCCGGGTGTTCACCTGACCTATCGATCGATAGTCCCGGCGTATGGATTTTCGGGAATCGATGCCGAATTGCGCCTACCTCGCGCAGCGCGGCCGGCCGATGCTGGGGGTGAACCCCGCGAAGGAGAACGACGATGAAGCGGAAGCTGGTGACCTGCCCGAAGTGCGAGCTGGAATTCACCTCGAGCCGGGAGCAGACCTACTGCCCGGGCTGCCACGCGCTGGTGGAGCCGCGGGCGCGGGCGGCGGCCGGGCGCTAACCGGCCGGGGCGCGGCCTTCCCAGCGGCGGAGGATTGCCTCGCGCAGCGCGGCTGGCGAGGCGACTTCGATGCCGCCGGGGTCGGGTTCGACGGACCAGGCGGCGGTGAAGGCGATGGCGCCGGCGCGCTCGGCCGCCGATCGTTCGAAGCGGCCGGGGGCCACGACGGCGGTTTCGGTGGCATGCGTTTCGAGCAGGGCGAGGCACTGCTCGAGCTGACCGGCCGGGTCGAAACGGCCCTCCGGCGGCGGGACGATGAGGGAGAGGAAGCGGTCGAGGCCGGTGGACTCGGCGTGTTTCCGGGCGAGGCCGTAGGTCAGCCGGGTGAACGCCGCCATGTCGATCAGTTCGCCGCGGAGTTCATCGAGCGCCATGCCGATGCCGTCGAAGACGAGGAGGCGCTTGAGGGCGCTGCGGGCTGCGTACTGTTCGCAGAGCGCTTCGGCGGCGTCGCGCTCGCGCGGGTCATCGAGGAGGATCCGGAGCGCCTCGCGCCAGGGCCGCGTGTGGTAGGCGTCGGCGAGGTCGCGGGCAGAGAGCCGGCGGCCGGTGACGGCGGCGACGGCTTCTTCGATGGCGTAGGCGAAGGCGGGGCGGCTATCGACGAGGGCGCGGTCCAGGTCGAAGACGACGAGGCGCGGGCGCGGGCGGCCGCTGCCGACGAGGGGCATCAGCGGACGGCGGCGAAGAAGCGGTCGCGCGCGGCCTGGTACTCCTCGGGGGTGTTGAAGGTGAGGTCGAGGAGGTCGCTGGCGTCGACTTCGGCGTGGCGGCTTTCGTGGGCGCGGAGGATGCCGCGGAGGCCTTCCGTGGCGTCGTCGGCGTGCATGAGCTCTTCGCGGAGGCGGCCGGCGACGACGACAGGGTGGCCGTGTTTGCCGGCGTGGACGGGGACGGTGTAGTCGGCCTCGGCGGGATGGCCTTCGTAGAGCGCGCGGAGGAATGCAGCGGGCCGGGGCTGGTCGACGTCCTCGATGAGGATGCGGTCGGCGTCGCGGTTGGCGGCCTTGGCGCCGATGCGGAGCGAGCCGGCGCGGCCGAGCTGGAAGCGGGGGTTGAACATGATGCGGCAGGGGATGCCGCGGAGCTGGCGGGAGACGTCGTCGGCGCGGTAGCCGAGGACGACGATGACCTCATCGGCGCCGGCTTCCCAGAGCTGTTCGAGTTCGTAGCGGATGAGGGGCTGGCCGCCCCAATCGAGGAGGGGCTTGAGGGTGCCCATGCGCTGGGAGATGCCGGCGGCGAGGATGATGGCGGAGTTCATGGCGACTCCTAGTGTAGGAAGGGCTGCGGATTGGGGCGATGGTCAGGCGCGCGCGGGCGCGGCGGCCTGGAAGGTGTTCTCGACGCCGAATTCCTGCGTGAGGATGCGGAGGAACTCGTGAATGGGGGGCGCGAGGATGCGGTTGCGGAGGATGTGGACGCCGACTTCGCGCTGGGCGGGCTGCTCCATTTCGCGGATTTCGACGCGCGCGAGGGTGCCGCGCTCGCGCTCGCGTTCGAAGGAGACGACCGGGAGGATGGCGACGCCGAGGCCGGCTTCGACCATGTGCTTGGTGGTCTCCATATCGTCGAGCTCCATGACGGATTCGGGGACGACGCCCGCGCGGAGGAACATGGAGTAGACGAGGCTGTGGTAGCTGGAGCCGCGTTCGAAGAAGAGGAACGGCTGGCGGCCGGCCTCAGCGATGGAGACGCGGCCCTTCTGGGCGAAGGGGTGGTCCGGCGGGACGACGAGGGCGAGGTCGTCGTTGTAGAGGTGGAGGGACTGGATTTCGGGGTGCTGGGCGAGGCGGGTGACGGCGACGTGGAAGTCGCCGGCGAGGAGGGAATCGATGATGTCCTCGGTCTGCCCGGTCGCGAGGTGGATGTGGACGCGGGGACGGAGCTCGCGGAATTTCTTCAGGATGCGCGGGAGGACGTAGGTGGCGATGGAGGTGGAGGCGCCGATGCGGATGGTGCCGACTTCGCCGTGGCGGACGGCTTCGATGGCGTCGGTGCCCTCCTGGACGGCGGTGAGGGCGCGCTGGGCGTGGGGCATGAAGGCGCGGCCGGCATCGGTGAGGGTGACGCTGCGGCCGGTGCGTTCGAAGAGGCGCTCGCCGAGTTCGCGCTCGAGCGACTGGATGCGGGCGGTGACGGAAGGCTGGGTGAGGAAGAGGGCCTCGGCTGCACGGCTGAAGGAGCGGTGGTGAGCGACCTGGATGAAGGCTTCGAGCTGTGCCAGTTCCACGGGGTTCCTCCGCGGCGGGGTGCCGTCGGCTTTTAGGGTAGCGCTTAGGAACGGTAGAAGTTGGCGTTGATCTCGATGTAACGACGCATGTCGCCTTCGAGGGAGGCGTCGTGGGCGATGGCGCTGACGGGGCAGGCGAGTTCGCAGGCGGCGCAGTCGATGCACTGGTCGGGGTTGATGTAGTACTGCGGCGCGTCGTCGGTGGTATGGATGCAATCGACGGGGCAGACGTCGACGCAGGAGGCGTCTTTGACGCCGATGCAGGGTTCGGTGATGACGTAGGGCATGGGTCAGCGGGCCTCCTGGCGTGCGAATGGGTCGGGGAAGACGCCGGTCTTTTCGACGACGATGTCGCCGAGGACGCGGGCCTGGCAGGCGAGGCGGAGGCGGGGGTCTTCGATGGCGCGGGGGCCGCGCTGGCGGATGAGGTTGGCGCGTTCGAAGCGGCCCATGACGCTGACGCGGCCGAGGCCGGAGATGACGGTCATGGCGCAGTTGGTGCATTCGCCGTTGCGGCTGCAGCCGACGGGCCAGTAGTAGCCGGCGGCGTTGGCGGCATCGAGGACGGTGTCGTTGTGGGGTGCGGGGAATTCGAAGCCCCCGGGCTCGACGCGGACGCGGTGCACGGCCGGTATTGTGCGGCGAGGCGCGGGGGCTGTCGATGGTGTGGGGGTGGTGGAGACGAGGGGACTCGAACCCCTTACCTCAGCAATGCGAATGCTGCGCTCTCCCAGATGAGCTACGTCCCCACATGTGAACGAGCCGCCTCCATCGTAGGAAGCGGCTCGCTGGTGGGTCAACTGGGGAGCGGGGCTAGGAGCGGTGGGAGGAGCCCCGGCCGATGCGGTAGGAGGTTTCGCCGGTGAACTCGCGCTCTTTGCCGCACTTCTTACACCGCCCGGGCGTCAGCTCTCCACGCGGAGGTTCGAGGATCCAGTGATGCACGCATTCCGCGACTACCTGGAGCGCTTCGGCCTTGGACATGCAACTTCCCCCTGGGTCGTTCGGGTTGTGGTGTTTGGCCAGAGGCTAAGCACCCCGCCACCGGCCGGGGTCAGTGTAGTCGGGGCTATAGACGGTTTCAATCGTTTATGGCGATTCGTCCAGCATGCCGGGCAAAGGTGTAATGACCATGCGGCCGGCGGCGAGGTCGATGGACTGGACGACCTGCCCGATGGCGGGGACGAGGATTTCGCCCCGCGCGCCGTGGACGACGTAGACGTCGTTGGCGCCGGGCTGGAGGACTTCGACGAGCGTGCCGAGGGCTTCGCCGGCAGCGGTCACCACGGCGAGGCCGATGAGTTCGTGGATGAAGTAGGACTCGGCGTCGTCGCGGAGGACGTCGCTGTCGAGCGCTTCGAGGAGTTCGCCGTGGAGGTCTTCGACCTCGGTGCGGGTTTCGAGGCCCGAGAGCTTGATGATCCAGTCATCGCCGGCCTGGCGGGCGCGCTGGACGATGCGGCGGATGCCGCGGACGTAGACGGGGCGGCCGCGCTGGATGTTGCGGGCGGTCGGCGAGAAGACCTCGACGCGGAGTTCGCCGCGGAGGGCGTGGGGCCGGAGGACCCGGGCGACAGCGGTAAAGCCCGGCCGGGGTTCGGCGGGCAGCGTGACGGGATTGCGCGGGCGCGGGGGACGGGAGGGACCGGGCGAGGGCGTCTCGCTCAGTGGCCAATCTCCAGGTTGACGCGGACGTCTTCGCGGACTGCGGCGACCTTGGCGAGGGCGCGGAGGGAGGTGGCGATGCGGCCGCCCTTGCCGATGACCTTGCCGTAGTCGTCCTCGTGGACGTTGAGGTAGACGGTGACGCGGTCGCCCTGGATGGACTCGCTGACCTGGACGTCGTCGGGGTGGTCGACGAGGGCCTTCGCGAGGTATTCGATGAGCTCGCCGGTCATGGTCTCGGGCATCGGTTACTCGGCGGATTCGCTGGATTCGGCCTCAGCGGGGGCTTCGGCGGCGGCTGCAGCGGCAGCTTCAGCTTCGGCCTTCGCGCGGGCGGCGGCGCGCTCGGCGGCGGCCTTCGCCTGCTCGGCGCGTTTCGCTTCGAGCTTCGCCTTCACGATCGGGGGCTTCTTTTCGATGACGCCGGCGCGGACGAGGATCTTTTCGGCGGCCTCGGAGGGCTGGGCGCCCTTGCTGATCCACTCGCGGGTGCGGTCCGCATCGAGGGTGATGCGGGGCGGATCCTGGTGCGGGTCGTACGACCCGAGGGTTTCGATGAAGCGGCCGTCGCGACGGTCGGGCTGGTTGGCGACGACGACGCGGTAGAGGGGGTAGCCCTTCTTGCCGGTGCGCCGGAGGCGGATGCGAATCATGGGAGCTCCTGCGAAACGCCCGCGCGGGGCGGACGTGATTGGCGGTGGTACTGAGGATACGACATGACGGCGTTAGCGCCACGCGGCAGGCGGCGCGCCGGGTGCTGCTGCCTCAGCGGAAGAGCGGCATCTTGCCGGTGCTGAGCGTCTTGGCGATTTTGCGGGCTTCGAAGAACTGCTTGAGCAGCTGATTGACCTGGGAGGGGTCGGTGCCGCTGCCGCGGGCGATGCGCTTGCGCCGCTTGCCGTCGATTTTCTCCGGGTGGCGGCGCTCCCACGGGGTCATGGAGAGGACGATCGCCTCGGCCTGGGCGAAGAAGCGGTCGTCGATGTCGTCGACCTGGAGCTGCATTTTGATGCGGTTGAAGCCGGGGAGCATGGAGACGAGCTGGCCGAGGGGACCCATCTTGCGGACTTTGCGGAGCTGGTCGACGAAGTCCTGGAGGTCGAAGGTGCCGCGCTTCAGCTTGTCCTTGAAGGCGTCGGTGTCCTCTTCGCCCATCGTCTCCTTGGCTTTTTCGATGAGCGTGAGGAGGTCGCCCATGCCGAGGATGCGGCTCGCGAGGCGGTCGGGGTAGAAGGGCTCGAGGGCATCGGCTTTTTCGCCGACGCCGATGAACTTAACGGGGACGCCGGTGACGGCGCGGATGCTGAGGGCAGCGCCGCCGCGGGCGTCGCCGTCCATCTTGGTGAGGATGAGGCCGGTCGTCCCGACGCGCTCGTGGAACTCCTTCGCGGCGTTCACGGCGTCCTGGCCGGCCATGGCATCGGCGACGAAGAGGACTTCCGCGGGGTCGAGGAGGCGCCGGAGCTCGGCGACCTCGTTCATCATGTCGTCGTCGATGTGGAGGCGGCCGGCGGTGTCGACGATGAGGTGGGTGGCGCCCATCCGCTTCGCTTTTTCGAGGGCGTTCTGGGCGATGACGGCGGGTTTGACGCTCGTGCCTTCTTCGTGGATGGGCACGTCGAGGGTGCGCGCGAGCGTGACGAGCTGGTCGACGGCTGCCGGGCGGTAGATGTCGCAGGCCGCGAGGAGTGGGCGGAGCCGCTGCTTCTTGAGGAGGTTGGCGAGCTTGGCGGCGCTGGTGGTCTTCCCGGAGCCCTGGAGGCCGACGAGCATGATGACGGTCGGCGGCCGGCTGGAGGTCGCGAGCTTGGGGGCATCGCCGCCGAGGATATCGACCAGCTCCTGGTGGACGATGTCGATGACCTGCTGCGCGGGGGTGAGGCTGCGCAGGACCTCGGCGCCGAGGGCTTTTTCGCGGACGCGGGCGGTGAATTCGCGGACGACGCGGAAGTTGACGTCGGCCTCGAGCATGGCCATGCGGACTTCGCGGAGGGCCTGGTCGAGGTCTTCTTCGGTGACGATGCCGCGGGAGCCGAATTTGCGGAAGGCGCCCTGGAGCCGGTCGGTAAGCGTTTCGAACATCGATATTCAGTGTACCGGGGTTGGGATGAACGGGGCAGATGCGGCGAGGGGGTCTGCAGCTGCAGACCCCCTCGGAGCGGGTTCGCCGGCGCGCCGGGCTCAGGGGTTGGCGCGGTAGAAGGGGACGTCGGTGCGGTTCTTGGTGGCCCAGAAGATGTTGTGGATCTCTTCGACGGCCTTGAGGAGCGCTTCGCCGTTGGCGGGGTTGGATTCGTGCTTGCACTTCGAGGCGGCCTTCGCGGCCTTCCAGAAGACGTCGTGGAGGTTGGGGTACTTCTCGAGGTGCTCCGGCTTGAAGTAGTCGTGCCAGAGGATGTCGAGCTCCTTCTTGACGATGTCGGCCTGCTGCTCCTTGATGACGATGAAGCGGGTGCGGGTGTTGACGGTGGCGAGATCCTGGGCATCGCCGAGGGCGGCGATCTTCTTCTCCATGGAGAGGACGGCTTCGGCGGCGATGCGGGCCGCGGCCGGGTCGTAGACGCCGCAGGGGCCATCGCAGTGGGCGCTGGCGATGGTCGACGGGCGGAGGAAGCGGAGAAGGTTCATGGCCTGTGGTTACTCCTGGTGGGATGGTGCGAGTGCCGTTAGCGATTATAGGCGGGCCCGTGAACGGCCTGCACCCGGGGCGGAGGGCAGACGCGGCGCGCGGGAAGCCTGTACGATCGCTCGGTAATCTTTCGAGGAATGGGGGTTACCCGTGGCTGAAACAGCAACGCTGAAGGTGGGCGACGAGGCGCCGGATTTCGAGCTGCCGATGAGCCCGACGGGCGAGAAGTTCAAGCTTTCGGACTACCGGGGCAAGAACGCGGTCATCATCAACTTCGTGCCGGCGGCGTTTTCGCCGGTGTGCAGCAACCAGCTGCCGCTCATCGAGCAGAAGCGGAAAGAGTTCGAATCGCAGGGCGCGATCCCGGTCGTCATTTCGAGCGATGGCCCGTGGGCGCAGGCGGCGTGGAAGAAGGAGCTGGGGGTGGACTTCCCGATCCTGAGCGACTTCAACCCGCTGGGTGAGACGGCGCGGAAGTACGGGGTGCTGATCGAGGCGCGGGGGATTGCGAACCGCGTGGTCATCGTGGTGGACAAGAACGGCAAGGTGGCCTGGATTCAGCCGACGGAGAAGATCACGGACATCCCGGATTACGACCCGGTGGTGGCCTGCGCGAAGGGCTGACGCCCGGCGTTCTCGCATGAGACGCGGAAGCGCCCCGCCGAATCGGCGGGGCGCTTCGTTCGTGCCCGGGAGGGCCGGGCGGCGGCTCAGTTGTCCTGGAAGACGATGACGGAGCGGTTGACTTCGCCCTTCTTGAGCGCGTCGTAAGCCTCGTTGATCTGGTCGAGGGTGTAGCGGCGGGAGATGAGCTCGTCGATCTTGAGGCGCTTCTGGCGGTAGAGCTCCATGAGCCAGGGCATGTCGTAGGTCTGGCGGGTGGAGCCGTAGAAGCTGCCGACGATGCCTTTTTCGCCGAGGAAGGCCATGCCGGCGTTGGGGATGGTGAGCTGCTCGGTGAGGGGCAGCATGCCGACGATGACGGCCTGGCCGCCGCGGCGGGCCATTTCGAAGCACTGCTGCGCCGTCTTCATGAGGCCGATGGCTTCGAAGGCGTAGTCGACGCCGCCGCCGGTCATGGCGATGACCTGCTGGACAGCATCGCCCTTGGAGGCATCGACGACGTCGGTAGCGCCGAACTCTTTCGCGGCGGCGAGCTTCGACTCCATGAGGTCGACGGCGATGATGCGGGAGGCGCCGGCGATCTTGGCGCCCTGGATGATGTTGAGGCCGACGCCGCCGCAGCCGACGACGGCGACGGTCTGGCCGGCCTGGAGCTTGACGGTGTTGGTGACGGCGCCGACGCCGGTCATGACGCTGCAACCGACGAGGGCCGCGGCCTGCATGGGGACGCCTTCGGGCACGTGAACGCAGGCGTGGGCGCTGACGAGCTGGTACTCGGCGAAGGCAGACATGCCGGCGAACTGCATGATCGGCTGGCCCTTGAGCTTGACGCGGCCCATGCGGTTGAGGGCCTGGGTGTTTTCGCAGAGGTTGGGCCGGCCGGTGACGCACCGGTTGCAGGTGCCGCAGGACTGGACGAAGGCGACGACGACGCGGTCGCCGACTTTGACGTTGGTGACGCCGGGGCCGACTTTTTCGACGATGCCGGCGGACTCATGGCCGAGGACGACGGGCATGGGGTAGAGCCACTTGCCCTCCATGAAGTGGAGGTCGGAGTGGCAGACGCCGGTGACGGCAGTCTTGATGAGGACCTCGCCGGCCTGGGGCTCGTCGAGCTCGATCTCCTCGATGCTGAGGGGCTGGTTGGGGGCGTACAGGACCGCTGCTTTGACGTTCATGGGGTGTAGGGCTCCTCCTTCTCGAAGCATGGGGATTCTTCCGCCCGGTAGGTTCGGCGTCAAGCGGCCCCGCGCCCGGCAGATTCAGGCGCGGATAAGCTCGGCGGGGACGGGCTCCGCATCGAGCCGCCGGCCGGTTTCGGCGTCGAACCAGTGGAAGGCGTCGCCGGCGGGGACGAGGCCGAGCACCTCGCCGGGGCGGACGTCGACGGCCGGGTCGAGGCGCGCCGTGACCTGCTGGCCGGCAGCATCGACGGTGACGTAGAGGTCTGGGCCGTGGGGTTCGACGAGCACGACGGGGCCGGCGATGGGGGCCGGGGCGGCCTGCGGCCAGCGGTGGAAGGCTTCCGGCCGGATGCCGAGCACGGCGGGGGCGGGAAGGCTGCCGAGGGGCGGGCGAGCGACCGGGATATCGATGGCAGCCGCAGCGAAACGGGCGCCGCCGGGGCCGGGGACGAGGTCGCCGCGGAGCAGGTTCATGGCCGGGCTGCCGATGAACGAGGCGACGAACGTGTTCGCCGGCCGGTCGTAGATGTGCTGCGGGGTGTCGACCTGCTGGAGGACGCCGTCCTTCATCACGGCGATGCGGGTGCCCATGGTCATCGCTTCGACCTGGTCGTGGGTGACGTAGATGAGGGTGGTGCCGAGGCGGCGGTGGAGGTCGCTCAGTTCGGCGCGGGTGCGGAGCCGGAGCTGGGCATCGAGGTTGCTGAGCGGCTCGTCCATGAGGAAGACGCGGGGCCGGCGGGCGATGGCGCGGCCGAGGGCGACGCGCTGGCGCTGGCCGCCGGAGAGTTCGCGCGGCCGGCGACTAAGGAGGTGGCCGATCTCGAGCATCTCGGCGACTTCGCGGATGCGCTGGTCGATCTCGGCCTTCGGCGTCTTCCGCTGGCGCATGCCGAAGGCGAGGTTGTCGTAGACGCTCATGTGGGGGTAGAGCGCGTAGGACTGGAAGACCATCGCGATGTCGCGGTCGCGCGGTTCGACGCCGAGGACGGAGCGGCCGTCGATGCGGATGTCGCCGGACGTCGGTTCTTCGAGGCCGGCGACCATGCGGAGGGCAGTGGTCTTCCCGCAGCCCGAGGGGCCGACGAGGACGAGGAATTCGCCTTCGCGGACCTCGAGGGTGAGATCGGAGACGGCGCGGACGTGGCCGAAGGTCTTGTGGACGCGGTCGAACTCGACGCCCATGGAAGCCTCCCGTGGGGAATGGGGCAGCCCGGGGACGCGCCCCGGGCTGCCGGAGGGGGATGGCGGCCGGGGGCTCAGATCTTGAGCTTGGGCCGGATTTCGGTGTCGACGATCTTCTGGAGCTCCTTCTTGACGTCGGGCCAGACGTTCTTCGCGTCCTCGTTGTTGAGGATCATCCGTTCGAGGCCCTTACCGAGGATGGCGTCGCCGCCGGGGACGTAGACGCGGGCGGAGTCCTGCGGGCGGGTCTTGGGGAGCTGGTCGACGGCCGTCTTGAACTGCGGGTACTTGGCGAAGAACTCGGCCATGAGGGGGCCGTTGACGGCGCTCTTGCGGACGGGCATGTAGCCGACGTTCTGGGAGTAGTAGGCGGTGTTCTCAGGGTTGGTAATGAAGGCGATGAAGAGCATGGCGGCGAGCTTCTTCTCGTCGGAGATCGCCTTCGGGATGCAGAGGCCGGCGCCGCCGGTGGGGCAGCCGAACTGCTTCTTTTCGGGGTAGAAGGCGGTGCCGACGGGGAACTTGGCGTCCTTCAGGACGCCGGCGAGGCCGCCCGTGGAGGAGAGCATGGAGTAGGTGGTGCCGGCGAGGAAGTCGGCCTTCTCGTCCTTGGCGGTGACGTTGGCGTATTTCTTCGTGAAGACCTGGGAGCGGATGTAGTTGCCGGCCTCGATGCCCTCCGGGGAGTCCATCAGCATGTTGAACTTCTCATCGGAGTAGCGGCCGCCGAACTGCCAGATGATGCCCTGGAAGGTCCAGGCGATGTAGCTGTCGCCTTTGACGTGGGTGAAGGCGAATTCGCCGGGCTTGGCCATGGCCTGGAGCTTGGCGGCCCACTCATCGAATTCGTCCCAGGTCTTGGGGCCGCGGTCGGGGAGACCGGCGGCGGCCCACTTCTCCTTGTTGTAGTAGAAGAGCGGGGTGCTGCGGGCGAACGGCATGCCCCACTGCTTGCCGTCGAACTGGTAGTCCTTGATCAGGGTGTCCTGGTAGTCGGAGCGGTCGACCTTGACCTCATCGAGGAGGGCGTCGAGGGGCTCGATGGTCCCGGCGAGGAAGTACTTGAACCACCAGACATCGGAGAGCATGACGACGTCGGGGATCTGCTTCGCGGCGAGGCCGGCGTTGAACTTCTGGGAGACCTCGGCGTAGTTGGCGCCGGCGGTTTCGAGCTTGACCTTGATATCGGGGTAGGCGGCCTGGAAGCGCTTGATCAGCTCTTCCTCGGCGGCCTTGGAGTTGGCGGGGTGGACGCTCCAGTAGGTGATTTCGGCCGCGGGCTTGATACCGCGCGGCGTGGGGGTGGCGGCGGCGGAGGTGCCGCCCGAGGCCTGCGTCGCGGTCGCGACGGGCTGCTCGGCGTCGTCGTCATCGCCGCCGCAGCCAACGAGGCCGAGGGCGGCCGCGCCGCCGGCCATGCCGAGGAGGTGGCGCCGGGAGATGTGCGTCATGGTTCGTGGAACTCCTTTTGGATGGTGCCTGTGAGGTGGTGTGCGAACTGCCCCGGCACGGGCAGGAATCGCCGGGTGGAGCGGCTCAGCCCTTGACCGAGCCGGCGGTGAGCCCTTCGACGATGTGACGCTGGGCCCAGAGGAAGATGAGCAGGACGGGGGTGATGACCATCACAGCGCCGGCCATGACGACGCCCCACTCGCTCGAACCTTCGGAGTGCTGCAGCTGGGTGAGGCCGACGGGGAGCGTCATGTGCTGGTCGTTATTGGTGACGAGGAGCGGCCAGAGGTAATCGTTCCACTTGGCGACGATGGAGATGAGCGCGAAGGTCACGAGGGCGGGACGCGACATGGGGAGGATGATGCTCCAGAGCATGCGGAGGTGGCCGGCGCCGTCGATGCGGGCGGCTTCGATGACTTCCCGCGGGAGGCTGAGGAACTGCTGGCGCATGAGGAAGGCGCCGAACGCGACGGCGGCGCCGGGGATGACGATGCCCTGGTAGGTGTTGACCCAGCCGAGGTCGGCGACGAGGACGTAGTTGGGGATGATGGTGACCTGGAACGGGACCATGAGGGCAGCGATGACGAAGAGGAAGATGAGGTTCTTCTTCGGGAAGGGGAGGAAGACGAGGGCGTAGGCGGTGAGGACACCGTTGACGAGCTCGAGGCCGCTGCCGGCGACGGTGGTGACGACGCTGTTGATGAAAAAGCGCTCGAACGGGACGGCGGTCCACGCCTGGCGGTAGTTTTCCCAGCGGAAGGTCTCCGGAAACCAGGAGACGGGGAGGGTGTAGATCTCCTGGCGGGTCTTGAGCGAGGCGGTGAGCATCCACACCAGCGGGAGCACGATGACGATGACGGCAAGCGCGAGCACGGCGTAGGCGGCCAGCGTGCGGAAGGGGAGCGCGGCGCGGATGCCGGCGAGGCGGCGCGGGCGGGCGGGGAGGGAGAGTTCGCTCGTGGTCATCGGAGGGTCACCCGTAGTTGACGCGACGCTCGAGGAAGCGGACCTGGAGGAGCGTCACGCCGAGGAGGATGAAGAAGAGCACGGTCGCGACGGTGGAGGCGTCGCCGACGCGGAAGCGGACGAAGGCTTCTTCGTAGACCTGGTAGACCATGGTCTTGGTGGCATCGAGCGGGCCGCCGGCCGTCATGACGCTGATGATGTCGAAGGCCTGCATGGAGCTGAGCATCGTGGTGACGAGGAGGAAGAAGGTCATGGGCGAGAGCTGGGGGAGCGTGACGTGCCAGAAGCGGGGCCATGGGCCGGCACCGTCGACGCGGGCGGCTTCGTAGAGTTCGCGGGGGATGGTCTGGAGGCCGGCGAGGTAGATGACGGTGGCGTAGCCGAGGTTCTTCCACGTGTAAACGATGATGACCATCGGCATGGCCCAGTTCGGGTCGTTGTACCAGTTGGGCGAGGGGAGGCCGAGGCGGCCGAGGAGGGCGGAGACGAGGCCGAAGCGGGGGTCGAAGATGAAGAGCCAGATGATGCCGATGGCGGCGCCGCCCAGCACGTAGGGCGCGAAGAGGACGGTGCGGGCAGCGTTGCGGCCGCGGAGGCGGAGATTGAGGAGGAGGGCGAGGCCGAGACCGATCGCCATCGTCGAACCGACGGTTGCGGCGGTGAAGACGAGGGTATTACGGATGATGTAGCGCGACGTCGGGTCGGCAAAATAGTCCGTGTAGTTTTCGAAGCCGACCCACGTCTTCTGCGGCGAGATGAGATCCCAGTCGTAGAACGAAAGGCGGATGCTTTCGACGAGCGGACGGTAGGTGAAGAGAACCAGAAGCGCGATGTTCGGCGCGATGAAGAGGATGAAGAGGAGGTACGGAAACAGGCGCTGAATCCGCCCCGAAGCGCGGGGGTGTGCCGCTGCGTGAGCCATGAGCGGGATGGTCTTCCGGCGGGTTTAACCGTGATGGAACGGCCGGTAAACGAATCGCGATCAGTTTCGAGGGACGCCTTTACGTCCTGTTCATCGTTCGACAATCGAATGCAAACGGGCGGGTCGGACGCTGGCGGGCATGGCATTCGAACGCAGCGAACGGAGCAGCGGGCGCGAGCCGGGCGTCATCGTCCCGGCCTACTACTGGGCGGGCAACGGCAGCATGGTCATCCACCGGCTGAAGGGGTTCGGGCGGCCAGTGGACGGCGAGGCCTACCTGCGGGCGTACGAGCCGGAGCGGCTGCGCTGGCTGCGTGACCGGGCGGGCGTGACGTGCGTGTTCCTCAGCTACAACTGGGGGCTGCCGCCCGAGCTCGAGGCGGAGGACTGGCGAGCGTTCGAGCGGGCGGCGCGCACCTGCCACGACCTCGGGATGCAGGCGGCGGCGTACATCCAGCCGTCGAATGCGGCGGCTTCGGGGTCGTTCGCGCTGAAGGCATGGTATGCGGTGACGCCGAAGGGGAAGCGCATCCCGTACTACAACGGGCGGTTCTTCACCTGCCTGAACGACCCCGAGTGGCGGGAATGGGTGTTCGAGCGGTGCATGGACGCCTGCCGGCGTGGCGCTGACGTGCTGTTCTTCGACAACTGCGCGTTCGGGGGGATGCCGATTCCGCTCTCGCGCGACTACACGGCGTTCGCCGGGTGCGCGTGCGGGCGGTGCCGGGAGCGGTTCGCGGCGTGGCAGGAGCGGCAGGGGCTGGCGCCGCTGGAACTGCCGCGGCTGTTCCGGCCGGCGCGGGACGAGGCGGCGCGGCGGTTCGCGCGCTGGCGGGCGGAGACGCTGACGCGGTTCCTGCGGGGCATCGTAGAGGAGGTGCGGCTTGCCTACCCGGGGACGAAGTTCGTGACGAACACGGTGGGCGGGGTAAACGTGAACACGTTCAACGTGTTCGGCGCGGACCTGCCGGCGATCGCGTCGTTCATGGACTGGCTGTTCGTCGAGAACCTGCAATCGCCGCGGTGCGACGGCTCCCGGCTGGTGCAGAACGCGGGGACCTACGGGCTGCTGCGTGCGCTGCGGCCCGGCGCGCCGGCCCTGAGCATCGCCTACGAGCGCGGCATCGGGGTGGACGGGCCGCCGGCGGCGGCGGTGTTCGCGCGGGTCGCGGCGGAGGGCTTCGCGGCCGGGGGAACGCCGGTGCTGCGGGCAGCGGAATACATCCGCGACGGGAAGTGGTCGCTGCTGCAGCCCGGCACCGACGACCGGCGGCTGGAGGCGTTCGGCCGGGTCGTTGCGGCGTACGCGGCGCTGCTGCGCGGCGGCGAACGGCGGGAGGCGGCGCGGGTGGGGGTCTACGTGCCGGACGCCGTCGGCTGGGGCGGCGACCTCTACCCGGGGAGCGGCGACGATTACCTCGCAGTCATCCAGGCGCTCGTCGGGGCGGGCATCCCGTTCCGGGTGATCGGGGAGCGGAACGAGCCGTGCGACCTCGGCTGCCTGCTGGTGCCGGCGAGCGCGGACCCGCCGGCGTGGTTCGGCGGCCGGGTGATGCGGTTCGGCGAACTGGGGCTGCGGATGCCGCGGGCGCGGCCGTTCCGCTGGTTCGGCGGGCCGCTGGAGCCGGTGGTCCGGGTGCTCGGGCCGCGCGTGGTCGATGGGTACTACAGCCGGGTGCACGTGCGGCGCTTCGTGGACCGGCTGGACCTGCTGTTCCGGCTGGTGTTCGGCGGGCGTTTCGAGCGGGTGCCGATGCGGGAAGACGCGGCCCGGCTGCTCGCAGCGATGAACCCGGTGCAGGTGGAGCTTTCCGGGCCGGGCTACGTCCACCTGTGGGAGAGCGAACGCGGGCTGGAGGTGCACCTCGTGAACTACGGGGACGCCCCGCTGCGGGCGGAGGTGCGGGGCGGGCGAGGGAGCCGGCCGCGGGTGGAGGGCGACGGCCGCGAAGCGCCTGGCGGACGGGTGGAGGTGGGGGTCTTCGCGGTGGCGGTGCTCGAGCGCGCGGCGGAGCGGGAGCGGCTGGCGGCGGCGGCGCGGTGACGCTGCGGACGGCGGCGCTGCTGCTGCGGGCTGCGGCGGTCGGGGCGCTGGGATTCGCGGCCGTCGTGGCGGCGCGGGAGATCGCGCAGAGCCACCGGGGCTGGGCGCTGGATGCGCTCGGGTGGGCGGCGCTGCTGATGGTGGCGCAGGTGGCGCTGCTTGCGGCAGGGTGGCGGGCGATCGGGCGCGGCCACTGGCCGGCGGGCGAGCGGTGGACGTGGCTGCGGTCGTTCGCGCACGGCTGGGCGGCGCGGTACGTGCCGGGGCCGCCGACGGGACCGGCGGGCAAATACCTCGCGCTGCGGGACGCGGGGATGGCAGTACCTGCCGCGGCCGCGCTCCTGTGGGTCGACCAGGTGCTCTCGCTGGCGGCCGGCATCGCGGTGCCGGCGGCGCTGGCAGTACCGGCCTACGGCGCGGAGTGGCTGTGGGCGGCGGCGCCGGCAGCCGGCTGCGCGCTGGCGCTCGCCGCGGCGGGAGCGCGGCCCGGCCTGGTGCGGCGGGTGAGCGGGCGGTTCGGGCCGCGGGGCGAGCGGGAAGGGGCGGCGGTCGCGCCGCGCCATGTCGCCGCGGGGTTCGCCGCGTATACGGCTGCGGCGTTCCTCGCCGGGCTGGCGTTCCACGTCACCGCCGTCGTGGTGAGCCCGTGGCCGCTGGGGCGGTGGGAGGAAGGCGTGCTCGTCTTTTCGCTGGCGAGCCTGGCGGGCTACGTGACGCCGTTCGCGCCTTCGGGAGCGGGCGTCCGGGAGAGCCTCATCGTGGCGCTGCTCGGCGGGACGCTCGGTGCGCCGGCCGCGCTGACGGTCGCCGTGGTCGCGCGGGCAACGGCGGTGCTGGTCGATGCCGTCCTGCTGGCGGGCGCCTACGGGGCGGGCTGGCTGGCGCGGGGAGCTTCGCGGCGCCACTCGGCCGCGACGGCATCGAACAGGCGGGCGTAATCGGCGGCGACGTCGGCCCACGAGCGGACGCGGGGCCGGGGCCGGGGCGGCGCAGCGAGCTCTTCGGCGACGGCGCGCGCCCAGGCTGCTGGGTCGGCGGGCGGCACCAGCCGCGCACCGCAGAGGCGGGCCATATCGACGAGCCCTTCGAGGGCGGCGACGAGGACCGGCAGGCCCGCGGCCGCGGCCTCCGCGGGGGCGATGCCGAACCCTTCCGGACGGCCGGGGACGGGGACGTTCGGCGCGACGAAGAGGTCGGCGCAGGCGTAGAGCGCATCGAGGCGGCCGGGCGGGAGCGGGCCGAGGAGGCGGAGCCTGGGCTCGCGGCTGGCGATGGCCCGGAGGCGCGGCGCTTCGGGGCCTTCGCCGACGACGGCGAAGGTGACGGCGGGCGGCAGGAGGGGCAGCACCTCTGCCGCGAACCAGGCGGCGCCCTTCCGTTCGACGAGCCGGCCGGTGGTGACGAGCAGCGGCCCGGCTGGCGGGAGGCCGAGGGCGGCGCGCGCCGCGGCCGGGTCGGGGGCGCGGCGGATGCGGGCGAAGCGGCCCGCATCGACACCGTTCAGGATGACGCGGGGGCGGAACCCGCAGCGGGCTTCCACTTCGTCGGCGGTGTACCTGCTGACGGCGACGACGCGGCGGGGGCCGAGCCAGCGGAGCGCCGAGCGGACGAGCGCGCCGTAGCCCGGGAAGGGGCGGGTGACGTCCTGGCCGTGGACCGTGACGACGGCGGGCGCGGCGGCGAGCACCTCGAAGAGCGGCGCGGCGAGCGCGAGCAGGCCGTCGCCGAGGTGAATGGCATCGGCGCGGCCGCGGAGGCTGAAGGCGCGCCACGCGGCGGCGGCGGTGAAGAGCGGGAGCCAGCGCTGGCCGCGGCGGAGCGCGCACACCTCGGCCGGGCGGGGGAAGTGGCCCGTGAGCTGGCGGGAAAACTCCTCCATGCCGCCGATGGCGGGCGGGTACTTGCGGGTGATGAACAGGATCACGGCGCGAGTGAAGCGGGCGAACGTGAACGGATGGATCCGGGGCGTCGATTCCTTAACGGTCCGTTCGCGGGGCGTGAATGGCGCGACAACCGGCGCGAGGTACTCCTGAAGGAACCGAAACAGGAGCACCCATGGTGACTGGCGAACGGGTCCTGGTGATTGGGGTGGGGCGGATTGGGGCGGTGACAGCGATCGGACTGGCGCATCTGCTGCACGACGTCACGGGCGTCGATACGAACGCGGAGCGGGTGGAGGAGCTGCGGGCGGGCCGGCTGCGCGAAGCGGAGCCGGGGCTGCGGGCGGCGCTGAAGAGCGCCTTGCGGCTGCGGCGGCTGCGGTTCGAGCGGGCGGTGGCGCCGGGCGACTACGACGTTACGTTCCTCTGCGTCGATACGCCGCCCCTGCCGGGCGGCGAGCCGGACCTGCGCCAGCTGTTCGCGGCCGCCGAGTTCGCGGCACGGGTGACGGCGCGGGGCGGGGTGGTGGTGACGCGGTCGACGGTGCCACCGGGGACGGGCGACCGGCTGGAGGCGGCGCTGCGGGCGGCAGGGCGGCGGGACCTCGCGGTGGTGCACGTGCCCGAGTTCCTGCGCGAGGGCCGGGCGTGGGAGGACTTCCGCGAGCCGGACCGGGTGGCGATCGGCGCGAACGACGCAGCGGCCGGCGAGCGGGTGGCGCGCCTGTTCGCGGACATATCGGCGCCGGTGTACCGGATGGACCGGGTGACGGCAGAGCTGGCGAAGTACGCGGCGAACGCGTACCTCGCGACGGCAGTGAGCTTCGCCAACGAGATGGCGGACCTCGCGGCCTGCTTCGGGGCCGATACCGACCGGCTGTTCGAGGTGCTGAAGGCAGACCGGCGCATCGGGCGGGACGCGTACCTCGGGCCGGGGCTCGGGTTCGGCGGCCACTGCCTGCCGAAGGACACGGCGGCGCTGGAGTACGTCGCGGCGTCGCGGGGCATCGAGCTGCACCAGCTGCGGGCGACCATCCGGGTGAACGCGCAGCGGGTGGAGCGCGCGGCGGACTGGCTCGCGCAGGCGCTCGGCGGGCTCGAAGGACGCAGGGTCGCGCTGCTCGGGCTGGCGTTCAAGCCGGGGACGGACGACCTGCGCGCCTCGCCTTCGCTGGAGCTGGCGCGGGCGCTCCGGGCGCGGGACGCGGAGGTGCGGGGGTTCGACCCGCTGGTACGGACGGCGGAAGGGCTGGAGTGCCCCGGGACGCTGCCGGCCGCGCTGGACGGGGCGGACGCCGTCGTGGCGGCGCACCGGGCCGACTGGGTGCGGGCGATCGACCCGGCGGCAGCCGCGGGGCTCATGCGGCGGCTGGTCGCGTTCGATGCGCCGGGGGCGCTCGACCACGCGGCGTGGTCGGCGGCCGGCTTCGCGACGAACCGCTGCCCGCGGGTGGCGGCGCGGGCGGGCGAAGGGGCCGAGCGGTGAGGGTGCTCCTCGCGACGGATTCGTTCCCGCCGAAAATCGACGGGGTTTCGGACACGGCAGCGACGATCGCGCGGGTGCTCGGCCAGCTCGGGCACACGGCGCGGGTGGTGGCGCCGGCGCCGGGGCCGGCATGCGTCGAGGGCGCGCGGACCGCACGGATCCGGTCGCTGCCGGCGCCGCTCTACCCCGAGCTGCGGCTCGGGTGGGAGTTCGACCGGGTGGTACGCATCGCACGGGCGCGCTGGGACGGGGCGATCGTGCTGACGCCGGGACCGATCGGGGCGACCGCAGCGCTGGCGCTGCGCCGGGGCACGCCCCTCCTGAACATCTACACGACGGACATTCCGCGGTACCTGCGGACGTACGGCATGCACCGGTTCGTCGGGCCGGCGACGTGGCTGCTGCGGCGGATGGCGGAACGGTCGGTGCGGACGCTCTGTCCGACGCGGTTCGTGCAGGACGAGCTGGCGGCGCTCGGGTTCCCGCGGCTCGAAGTGTGGGGGCGCGGCGTGGACACGGCGCTGTTCCACCCGGGACGGCGGAGCGCAGCGGTGCGGGAGCGGCTGACCGGCGGGGAACCCGGGAAGCCGCTGGTGCTGTACGTGGGCCGGCTGGCGAAGGAGAAGCGGATCGAGCAGCTGGCGGAGGTGCTCGACGGGAACCCCGGCGCGCGCCTGGCGCTCGTCGGCGACGGGCCGGAGCGGGGGCGGCTCGAAGCGCTGTTCGCGGGCCGGCCGGCCGTCTTCACGGGCTACTTGCGGGGCATCGACCTGGCGGAAGCGTTCGCCTCAGCGGACGTGTTCGTCTTCCCGAGCGCGACAGATACGTTCGGGCAGGTCGTGCTGCAGGCGATGGCGAGCGGGGTGCCGCCGGTAGTCGTGACGGGTTCGGCGACGGCGGAGCTGGTGCCGGCCGGGGTGTGCGGCCTGCACGTCGCGCCAGGGCGCCCGGGAGCGCTGGCCGCGGCCGTGCGGCGGCTCATCGAGGACGAGCCGATGCGGCGTTCGATGGGGCTGGCGGCCTCGGAGTATGCGCGGCGGTTTTCGTGGGAGGCGCTGGTGCTGCGGCTTGTCGAACTGCTCGCGCCGGGGAACGCACCGGGGCCGGTCGACGTGCCCCGTTCGTTCGCGAAGTGAGGGGCGTCAGTCGGGCGAGGCGGGCGCGAGGAGCTCGGAGGCGTCGCTGAGGAGCGCGACGAGCCAGGCGAACCCGGAGGCCACGAGCAGCGCGGCGATGACCTTCATGCCCGGATCATCGGGTGTCGAAATTAACACCCGTGGAAGACGGGCGGGGGTGCCGGTTCGGCGGCGCCGTCGTCTTCGAGCGCGATGAAGTCGCGGAAGAGTTCGCGCTTCTTCTCGCGGTTCCGGTGCTCGGCCGTGAGGAGGCGGTCGAGGAAGCTGACGGCGGCGGCGACATGGGGGCCCTTGTTGAGCATGACGCAATCGGCGCGGGTCGCCGCCGCCGCGTCGGTGATCTCGGGGCGGGCCGGCATGCCGTGGCGGGCGAGCGTTTCGAGCACCTGGGTGGCCCAGATGACGGGCAGGTGGGCGGCTTCGGCGAGGCAGAGGATGGCGTCCTGGTAGAGCGCGAGGTCGTCCCAGCCGACTTCGATGGCGAGGTCGCCGCGGGCGATCATGACGCCGAAGGCGGGATGGCGGAGCCCCTCGAGGAGAATCGGCGTGAGGCGGTGGGCAGCGGCGCGGGTCTCGATCTTGGCGACGATGCCGCGGCCGTGGAGGCCGCGGGCGTCGAGTTCCGCGGCGAGGCGGGCAACATCGGCCGGGCCGTGGACGAACGACAGGCCGAACATGTCGGCGAATGGCGCGGCGACATCGAGGCTGGCGACGTCGGCGGGGGTGAGCGCCGGGAGCGGGAGCGCGAGGCCGGGGAAGTTGAGGCCCTTCTCCGGGCGGAGGCGGCGCGGCCGGCCGGCGGGCGCTTCGAGGAGGATCTCGACGGCATCGGACCCGACGGCGACGACCCGGCCGGCGAACTTGCCGTCGTCGATGGCGACGGGCTGACCGGGCGCGACCGCTTCGAGGGCGGCGGGGTGGCTGCAGGGTACGGCGGGGACGCCGGCGGCGAACCCGCCGGGGGCCGGCGTTTCAGAGCGCAGGAGCCGAAGCCGGTCGCCTGCGCCGAGGCGGAGCTCGCCTTCGAACGGGGCGATGCGGAGCCGCGGCCCGGAGAGGTCGAAAAGGATGTGGCAGCGGCGCGGCGGGGGCGTGCCCTGCCGCTCGAGTTCGAGTTCGGCGTGGCGGACGGATTCGGCGAGGGCGTGCCAGTCGGCCGCGCGGCCGTGGGCGGCGTTGATGCGGGCGACGTCCATGCCGGCGCGGAGGAGGTGCATCGCCTCGAGGACGGGGTCGGCGACGGTGTGGTCGAGCGTGACCATGATGCGGGTCGCGCGGCCCGGGCGGGGGCGGCCGAAGAGGCGCGCCGCGCGCTGCTCCTGGAGGCGAAGGGCCTGTTCGCGGGAGGGCGCGACGCAGCGGGGTTCGGTGCCGCTCAGCCACGCCCGGACGTGCTCGAGGGAATCGAGGACGTTCGGTTCGAGGCGGCCGAGCGAGCTGAGGCCGATATCGGCAAGCGCGACCTGCACGGCGGCGATGTCGCGTGTGCGGAGGGCGCGGTAGGCGAGCAGGTTCGACGCGCTGAGGGCGGCGTCGCCGGAGAGCGCCGGCGGAACGCGGGATGCCGCGCGGGCGGCTTCGTCCTGCAGCTCGCGGATGCGCCGGAGGAGTTCGTCGCGCTCCATCCGGTCGATCGTGCCGCAGGCGCGGCAAACGCCCCGTTAACGCGGGATGTAATTCAGGCGAGTCGAACGAGGGTTCGGCCGCGGACCTTGCCCTGGAGGATATCGGCGCAGACGGCGGGCACGCCCTCGAGGTCGGTTTCGACGGCGATGGAATCGAGCAGGCCGCGGGGTTTGAGGTCGGTGGCGAGCCGCTGCCAGGTGCGCTGCCGCTTCTCCATCGGCGTGAACACCGAGTCGATGCCGAGGAGGTTCACGTTGCGCAGGATGAAGGGGTAGACGGTGGTGGCGATGGCATTGCCGCCGGTGAGGCCGGAGAGGGCGATGCTGGCGCCGTACTTCATCGTGCGGATGAGGTAGGCGGTGGTGCTGCCGCCGACGGGGTCGACGGCGCCGGCCCAGCGCTCGGATTCGAGCGGACGGGAGCTCTCGGCGCTGACTTCTTCTCGGGAGAGGATTTCGGAGGCGCCGAGGTCGCGGAGGTAGGCATGTTCGGAGGCTTTGCCGGTGCTGGCGGCGACGGTGTAGCCAGCCTGGGCGAGCATCGCAACGGCGGTGGAGCCGACGCCGCCGGTGGCGCCGGTGACGATGACCGTGCCGTTCGCGGGGCGGAGGCCGTTGTGCTCGAGCGCTTCGAGGGAGAGCGCGGCGGTGAGGCCGGCGGTGCCGATGGCCATCGCCTCTTTCAGGGTGAGGCCGGCGGGCAGCGGCATGACCCAGTCGCCGGGGACACGGGCGAGTTCGGCGAAGCCGCCGGGGTGGCTGACGCCGACGTCGTAGCCGGTGACGATGACCTCCTGCCCCGGCGCGAAGCGGATGTCCTTCGATTCGAGGACGACGCCGGCGAGGTCGACGCCAGGAACCATGGGGTAGGAGCGGATGACGCGGCCGCCGGGCGAGAGGGCGAGGCCGTCCTTGTAGTTGATGGAGCTCCAGTGGACGCGGATGGTGACGTCGCCGGGCGGGAGGTCGGCCTCGGAGAGGTCGCGGACGGCGACAGAGAAGGCGTCGCCCTGCTTATCGACGACGAGCGCGCGGTAGGCCATGGGGTGCACCTCGGGCGGGTGGTGTGAGGGGAAGGGTGGGGGAGCGGGGCGGGAGGGGCAAGGGGGAGAGGAGTTCGGAGTTGGGAGTTGGGAGTTGGGAGTTGGCAGCTGGGAGTTGGGAGCTGGGGCGGGAGGCGGGAACCGGGAGGCGGGAGGCGGGAACCGGGAGGCGGGAGGCGGGAACCGGGAGGCGGGAGCCGGGAACCGGGAGGCGGGGAGGGAGAATAACCTCCAACCTCCAACCTCCAACCTCCAACCTCCAACCTCCAACCTCCAACCGGTAGACTGCGCGGGAGCTGCGGTGACTGGAGGAACCTTCGATGACGGATGAGCTGCGGGCGGACCGGTTCCGGGTGGAGCGGGCATCGCCGCGGGGGTTCGAGCAGGCATACGTGCGGGAGGGGGCGGGCGGCGTGCCGCTTCTGCTGGTCCACGGCTGGCCGGAGACGAAGCGGATCTGGTGGCGAAACATCGCGCCGCTGGCGGCGGCCGGCTTCGAGGTGATCGCGCCGGACCTGCGCGGGTTCGGCGATTCGGACGTGGGGCCGGACGGATTCCACGATGTGCCCTCGCACGCGCGGGACCTGTACGCGCTGGTGCGCGAACATCTCGGGCACGAGCGGGTGGTGGCGGTGGGCGGCGACCTCGGCGGGCCGGTCATCCAGGACCTTTCGCTCCGGTTCCCGGGGTTCGTCGAGCGGATGGTGCTGTTCAATTCGCCGCTGCCGTACGACCGCGAGCGGATGGCGGGGCTGCGGACGCGGCCGCCGCGGGAGGCCTCGGATTACTTCGTGCGGCAGGGGACGGACGCGGACGGGCTGGCCGCGGAGCTGGCGACGCCGGAGATGCGGCGGCGGTACATCGCGACGTTCTACACGTCGCGGTTCTGGGCACACCCGGGGGCGTTCACGCCGGAGGCGGTGGAGTTCATGACGGAGCCGTTCGCAGACGGGGCCAAACTGCGGGCGAGCTTCGGGGCGTACGAGTCGGCCTTCAGCGAGGAGGCGCGGAGCGAGCCGCCGGCGATGGCGTGCCCGAACCCCACGCCGACACTGGTGCTGTTCGGGCCGAGCGACCACGTCATCTACCCGGATTTCGACCGGATGGCGGCGGCGGTGTTCCCGAACCACGCCGGGCCGTTCCTGCTGCGGGACTGCGGGCACTTCGTACAGTGGGAAGCGGCGCACGCACTCAACTCGGCGGTGACGGCGTGGTGCGGCGACCTGCTGGCGGGACGGCGGCGTCAGTAGTTCCAGGTCCAGGATTGCTGGTACTGCCAGTTTGCCGTGTTCTCGATGTCGTAGGTGCCGAGGCTCCCGAAGTTCGTCCAGTTGGCGGACCAGAACGATGGTTCCGCCCCTTGATGCAGGTGCTGGCCGGCCCAGGGACAGGACGCGCTCTTCTCTTGCGCGACGGAGAAGCCGACTTCCGCCTTGCTGAAGGACCAGGACGGGCTCCCGCTGGCGTACACCCACCACTCCGGCGTCCACGTCCGGCTGTGGACGTAATGGATATCGCCCTTCGGAAAGTCGAAGGCGTCGAAGACGCGAAGCGTGACGCGAGAGCAGTGCCCCGTGTCGTTCTGCAGGATCTGCGCCCTGGCGATGGTGCCGGTTCCGCCGGAGCGGTAGCCGTACGAGCGCCAGAAGATGGGACGGTTGGGCGCCCACGACTGGTGTCCGTTCGCCCAGTCGAGTGCGTTGCCAGGCGTCGGCGGGTTCAAACACGTTTCGTGCCAGCTGCAGTTGAGGGCGGCGAACCGGGCCTCCGGACCGGGGTGAACCCGGAGTGTGAGGTATTCGGTGACGGCCGCGGCCTGGCGGGGGCCAGGCAGTGAGGTGGCGAATCCTGCGATGAACCCGGCGGTGAAGGTGAGCAGGGCGAGTAAGCGGGTCACGGCCGGGTCTCCCCGAAGATCGCCTCGGCGAACTGGAGCAAGAGCGGCAGCGGCATGTTGCCCTGCATCCACGTGAGCACGCCATCGCGATAGGTGACCAGCGCGGTGATGCCGACGCCGAGGTCCGGCAGGATGGGGACCGCTACCGCCGCAGGGGCACCCGCCACCTCCATCTCGCGCACCCGGGGCGCGGGCAGGTGCAGCGACACCGCAGGCGGCTCCCGGTCGACCACCACCCGGTTGACCGACAACGCTCCACCAAACGGGGCCAACCCGGGGATGACCGGCAGGGAGTACGACGCACTCGCGCCGACCGGGCCGCGGCCGCTGCAGGAGAGCACGTAGATGGCGTGGGGAGGCAACCCGCCCGGGATCGGATGGACCAGCGGGAGCTCGACCCGGCTCCCGCGCGTGACGGAGAGCTCGGAGTACCAGGCGGGGTCGTCGCACCACGCCGTCGGGTCGTAGAAGTCCCCTGCACCGGGGCCGATGTGGACCCCGGCGATCACTCCATCGAACCGCGGCAGCCGGAGGTCCGCCTCGTGGTAAGGAATCGCCCACCATGGCTTGCTCGTGTCCGGGTCGAGCGAGAGCCCGGTATGCGGGTCAACGGCAGCCGTTGGGGTCGCGGTTGGGGCGGCGGCTGTCGGGGTCGAGGTTGGGGCGGCAGGCGTCCCCGCAGCGGCCGCGGGCGGTGAGCCCTCCTCCCCGCCAATTTGGCGGCCAAGCGCGAAGCCCGCCGCTCCCAACACGAGGGCGACGAGCGCCGCTCCGATGACGACGCGTGCACGCAACATCGTCATGCCACTCCTCCTCTTCGGGATATCGAGAAGCGTAGCAGGCGGGGGGGGCGTCAACACCGGCGGGCCGCCAGCGCGCTTCGCGAAGGCGCCGCACCCGCTGGGGGGCTGCGGGCACTTCGTGCAGCGGGAGGCGGTGCACGCGCTCAACTCGGCGGCGACGGCGTGGTGCGGCGACCTGCTGGCAGGACGGCGGGGTTAGTAGCTCCAGGTCCACGATTGCTGGTACTGCCAGTTTTCTGGGGATGAGATGGCGTAACTCACACCGGCGCTAGTGAAACTTGCCCAGTTCACCGCCCACCAGCCGGTCACGTCCCTGTCCTGGTGGAGGTGTTGCCCGGTCCAGTACCCGCCAGCGACGCACGAGGGAAACTCGGTCGACCAGCTAAACCCGATCTGTTCAATCGACCATTGCCAGGAAGACGACCCGTTGATCGAGAACTGCCAGCCGGGCGTCCACGTTCGAGAATGGACGTAGCTGATGTAGCCTTTCGAGAATCCGAATACGTCGACAACCGCAACGCGAAGCGCGGCACAAACCCCGTCGGCCTGGATGATTTGTCCGGTGGCGATGGCTCCAAACTGATCAGGGTTTGACCTGAACCCGCGTGACCGCCAAAGGATCGGGCGGTCGGGCGCCCAGCTGTCGTGTCCGTTGGCCCAGTCGAGCGCCGAGCCCGCGGATGGGGGGTTCGTGCAGGCGGCATGCCACGAGCAGGTCAACGCAGCGAACGACTGCTCTGGGCCCGGATGGATTCGCAGGGTGACTGATTCCGATGCGGCTGCAGCCGGGGCCGGCGGCCGGTCCAGGACGAGCGGGAGATGGCCGAGCCAGAACCCGCCAGCGAGGGCGACCGCGTACACGAGCACCCGCGGGTTCATTTCAGGAGCTCCTCGGCGGCGGCGAGGAGGGCCTCCTCAGTCAAACCCTGGCTGGTGATGACCGTCACGACACCATCCGGGACGGCGACCACGGCACCGGGGCCGAATCCGATACGGGGAAGCGGCGGCACCGCCAGAACTGCGGGGCCGCCGCCAACCCGGGCTTCGCGGACGCGGGGAGCGCGGAGCTGGACGTGGGCGACGGGCTTCGACGGGTCGCCTGCAAGGTAGCGAAAGACCCAGAGGTCCCCACCGCGCGGAGCGCCACCGGGGTGGGGCAGCAAGGAGAAGGTGGCCTCGGCCGCGACCGCTCGCCCGTCAGCGCACGCCACGACGCGAACCTCGCCCGGCTGCGCGACGACGCCCGGAATCCCGGGCGTGCGGATAGCGACCGGCGAATCCGCGATATCAGCCAGCGAGCGCGAACCGGGCGGGAGATACGATGCGCACGGCGCGATGCGGGAGCTGGCGCCATCGACTCCGTCGGCCGGGGACGGCTCGATACGGACCCCGGCGAGCGTTCCTTCGAAGAGCGGCAGCCGGGACTCCGCTTCGGAGTACGGCACGTACCACAGCGGTTTGGTCGTGTCCGGCTCGAGCGGCAGGCCGGTGTACGGGTCGACACCGCCGGCCGGGGTCGCGGTTGGGGCGGCGGCTGCCGGGGTCGCGGCTGGGGCGGAAGGCGTCCCCGCTGCGGCAGCGGGCGGCGAGCCCTCCTCCCCGCCGACCTGGCGGCCAAGCGCGAAGCCCGCCGCTCCGAGCACGAGGGCGACGAGCGCCGCTCCCATGACGACGCGTGCACGCGACATCGTCATGCCACTCCTCCTCTTCGGGATATCGAGAAGCGTAGCAGGCGGGGGGGGGGCGTCAACACCGGAGCGGCGGTCAGCCGGCGGGGTCAGCAGCGCGCTTCTCGCGGAGCTCCCGCTCGGATGCGGTCTCCTCGCGCGGCCGAGCACGCCGTTTCGGCGCAGCCGAGGGCGCGGCTTCGGAAGCCGCCTCCCGTGAGGCGCGGGCGTCGATGCGGGCGGCGGCGGCAGCGGCCCGGCGGGCGACAGCGTCGGCGCCGGCATGGCTGCCGGCCAGCGGCTCTGCTGCGTGGGCACGGCCGTCGAGGGCGTGCGCCGGGCCGAGTGTGCCGGCGGCTTCGAGGATCGGCCGGAGGTAGCGCCCGGTGAAGCTCGCTTCGCAGCGGGCGACTTCCTCCGGGGTGCCGGTGACGACGACCTGGCCGCCGCGGTCCCCGCCGAGGGGGCCGAGGTCGATGATGTGGTCGGCGGACTTGATGACATCGAGGTGGTGTTCAATGACGACGACGGTGTTGCCAGCATCGACCAGGCGGTGGAGGACATCGAGGAGGTGGGCGACGTCCTGGAAGCTGAGGCCGGTCGTCGGTTCGTCGAGGACGTAAAGGGTGCGGCCGGTGGAGCGGCGGGAGAGCTCGCTGGCGAGTTTGATGCGCTGGGCTTCGCCGCCGGAGAGGGTGGTGGCGGGCTGGCCGATCTTGATGTAGCCGAGGCCAGTGGCTTCGAGGGTGTCGAGGATGCGCTTGATGCGGGGGAACCGTTCGAAGAATTCGACCGCCTCGGAGACGGTCATGTCGAGGACCTCGGCGATGTTCTTGCCGCGGAAGGTGATTTCGAGCGCCTCGCGGTTGTAGCGCCTGCCGTGGCAGGCCTCGCAGGGGACGGTGACATCGGGGAGGAACTGCATTTCGACGATTTTGTAGCCGTCTCCGGCGCACTCTTCGCAGCGGCCGCCTTTGACGTTGAAGGAGAAGCGGCCGGCCTTGTAGCCGCGGGCGCGGGCTTCGGGGACGGAGGCGAGGAGCTCGCGGATGAGGGTGAAGGCGCCGGTGTAGGTGGCGGGGTTGGAGCGGGGAGTGCGGCCGATGGGGGACTGGTCGATATCGACGACCTTGTCGATGTGCTCGAGGCCCTCGATGGTGTCGTGGGCGCCGGGGCGCTGGCGTGCTCCGTGGAGGACCTGGAGGGCGCGGGGCACGAGGATGTCGGTGATGAGAGAGGATTTGCCGGAGCCGGAGACGCCGGTGACGGCGACGAGCCTGCCGAGGGGGATGTCGACGGTGATGTTGCGGAGGTTGTTTTCGCGGGCGCCGACGATGCGAATCGTTTTGCCATTGCCAGGGCGGCGCTGCGGCGGGACGGGGATTTGGCGGCGACCGGAGAGGTAGGCGCCGGTGATGCTCTCAGGGTGGTCGAGGATGGCTGGGAGCGGCCCCTCGGCCACGACGCGGCCGCCGTGGATGCCGGCACCGGGGCCCATGTCGATGATCCAGTCGGCGGCACGCATCATCGCTTCGTCGTGTTCGACGACGAGGACCGTGTTGCCGAGGTCGCGGAGGCGTTCGAGCGTGCGGATGAGGCGGTCTCCATCGACGGGGTGGAGGCCGATGGAGGGCTCGTCGCAGATGTAAAGGACGCCCATGAGGGCGGAGCCGATCTGGGTGGCGAGGCGGATGCGCTGGGATTCGCCGCCGGAGAGGGTGCCGGAGACGCGGTCGAGGGTGAGGTAATCGAGGCCGACGTCGACGAGGAATTCGAGCCGGGAGCGGATTTCCTTGAGGACCTGGACGGCGATGGCCTGTTCGCGCGGCGAGAGCGGGGTTTCGGGGCCGGCGAGGCGGTCGAACCAGGCGCGCGCCTCGGCGATGCTCATCGCGCTGACGTCGGCGATGGGGCGGCCGTCGATGAGCACAGCCAGCGCCTCGGGGCGGAGCCGGCGGCCGCGGCACTCGGGGCAGGGAATGGCCGCCATGTACTTCTCGATGTCCTGCCGGACGTAGTCGGAGTCGGTTTCTTTGTAGCGGCGCTGGAGGTTGGGGATGACGCCTTCGTAGCGGGTGTCGTAGACCTGCGTGCGGCCGTACTGGTTGGTGAAGCGGAGGCGGAGGAGGCGGTCGCCGGTGCCGTAGAGGAGGGCGTGGAGCTGGGATTCGGTGAGCTCGCTGATGGGAGTGTGGATGGTGAAGCCCTGGTCTTCGGCGACGGCTTCGAGCTGGCGGAGGTACCAGCCGGCGATGCTGGGGGATTTCGACCACGGCTCGACGGCGCCCTCGGCGATGGACTTCGTGCGGTCGGGGATGACGAGCGCGGGGTCGATCTGCATTTCGACGCCAAGGCCGGTGCAGCGGGGGCAGGCGCCGTGGGGACTGTTGAAGGAGAAGGTGCGGGGCTCGATTTCGCCGATGGAGGTGCCGTCGTAGGGGCAGGCGAAATGCTCGGAGAAGATGCGCTCAGCGGGCGGTTCGGGTGCGCCGGCGGGAGTGCCGCGGGCGGAGGCGACGATCATGACGCCCTGCCCGACCTTGAGCGCCTGTTCGACGGAATCGGCGATGCGGCTGGCGGCGGCCGGGTCGCTGCCGGGCTCGGGGACGACGAGGCGGTCGACGACGACGTCGATGTCGTGGCGCTTCTTCTTGTCGAGGGCGGGGACTTCTTCGATGTCGTAGACCTGTCCATCGACGCGGACGCGGACGAAGCCGGCGCGGCGGGCTTCATCGAAGATGCCGGTGTGCTCGCCTTTCTTCGCGCGGGCGACGGGTGCGAGGAGGAGGAGGCGGGCGCCGGGCGGGTAGGCGAGGGTGGCATCGACGATCTGCTGGACGGTCTGGCGCTCGATGGGGCGGCCGCAGGCGGGGCAGTGGGGCCGGCCGGCGCGGGCCCAGAGGAGACGCATGTAGTCGTAGATTTCGGTGACCGTGCCGACGGTGGAGCGGGGGTTGTTGGAGGTGGATTTCTGGTCGATGGAGATGGCGGGCGAGAGGCCGTCGATGTGGTCGACATCGGGCTTCTCCATGAGGCCGAGGAACTGGCGGGCGTAGGCGGAGAGGGATTCGACGTAGCGGCGCTGGCCTTCGGCGTAGATGGTGTCGAAGGCGAGGGAGGATTTGCCGGAGCCGGAGAGGCCGGTGATGACGACGAGTTTGTCGCGGGGGATGCGGACGTCGATGTTCTTGAGGTTATGTTCGCGAGCGCCGCGGACGACGATGTGGTCGAGTGGCACGGTCGGCCTTTCGGGGGAGAGGGCTCGGGTGGCGCGGGGCGCCCGGGATCGAGTGTAGCGCCCGCGGGGACTTCGGGATGGTAGCGGAGAGGCGAACGTTTGTTCAAGTGCCGGGCTGGTGCGCGGAAGCGTTGGCGGGGCGATGCTACGCGGCGTGCAGGCGCTGCTGCTGGGGGCCGTGCTCTTGGCGACGGTGGCGGCGCTCTACCTGCGGCCGTTCGGCGCGCGGGACTGGCAGGTGGCGGCGGCTGGAGGACTGGCCGCGTGGGCGCTGGGGCCGCTCGGGCTCCGGGGCGGTGCCGAGGTGGTGGCGGATGCGGCGAACATTCTCGCGTTCTTCCTCGGGCTGATGCTCATCGCGGCGGGGGCGGAGGCGGCTGGCCTGTACGCGCGGGTCGCGGCGCTGCTGGCGGCGCGCGGGACGGCCCGGGGCCGGGTGGGCATCGTGCTGCTCACGGGCGCGGCGGTCACGGCGGTGCTTTCGAACGACGCGACGCCGCTGGTGCTGACGCCGGCGATCTTCGCGGCCGGCGCGGCCGGGGCGCGGTCGACCACGGATGCGGCCTTCGCGGCGACGTTCATCGCGGACGGGGCGAGCCTCCTGCTGCCGGTGAGCAACCCGGTGAACCTGCTGTTCTTCGAGCGGTTCGAGCTGGAGTTCGGGGGGTACCTGCGGCTGGTGACGCCGGCGGCGCTGGCCGGGACGGCCGCGATGGCGCTCGTCACGTGGCGGCGGTCCGGGACGGGCCGGGCCGACGACGCGGGCGCGCCGCGGCGGCTGGCGGTGGCGCGGCCGGCGGGGCCTGCGCTGGCAGTCGTGGCGGGGCTGGCGGCGGCCTACGTGACGGCGGGCGTGTTGGATTTCCCGCTCGGGGCGGTGACGCTGGCGGGCGGGGCAGCGATGGCGCTGGCAGCGGGGCTCGGCGGGCCGATCGACGGGAACCAGTACCGGCGGCACGTCGCGCCGGGGGTGCTGGTGTTCGTGGCCGGGCTCCTGCTGCTGGTCGAAAGCGTGGTCGCGGCCGGCGCGCTGGACTGGCTGGCGGGGCTGCTCGGCTGGCTGGAGGCGCGGCCGGCGCTCGTGACGGTCGCCGGGGGCGCGCTGGCCGCGGCGGTGCTCGCGAACCTGATGAACAACTGGCCGGCCGCGCTGCTGCTGGCGGCGACCATCGGCTCGCGGCCGGGCGACCACGAGGCGCTCGTCGTCGGCACGCTCATCGGGGCGACGATCGGGGCGAACTTCACCGTCGTGGGGTCGCTCAGCACGGTGTTCTGGCTGAGCCTGGCGCGGCAGCACGGGGCGGACTACGGGCCGGGGCGGTACGCGCGGCGGGCCTTCTGGCCGACGCTGGCGGCAGTCGCGGCGGCGGTGGCGGCGGGGACGGCCGCGCTCAGCGCAGGCTAGCGGCGAACCCGGTAGCGGCAGTAGAGCTCGCCGGTCTCTTCGTTGGGCACGGCAGAGACGAGTTCGAGCTGCTTCATGGTGCGGCGGGTGAACGGCCGTTCGCCTTCGACCGGGGTGAGCGTGTCGCGGCCGGCGACGATGCGGGGGCCGATGGTGATGAACAGCTCATCGACCGCGCCGATGGCGAAGAGGCCGGCGTTGACCGTGGGGCCGCCTTCGCAGAGGAGGAGCGCAGCGCCGAGGTCGTGGCGCATGTGGCGGAGCATCGCGGCGAGATCGTTCCGCTTCGGGAGGATGACGACCTGGCGGCCGGTGGCGCGGATGGCCGCGACCTTCGCAGCGGGGGCGCCGCGAGCGACGTAGACGACGGCGTCGAAATCGCTGGCAGTGAAAAAGACTCGGTCGAGGGGGAGGTCGCCCGAGGCGGTGATGGTCGCGGCGACGGGCAGGCCCTCCCGGCCCCGGGCGGCACGGACCTGTTCGAGCAGCGGGTCGCCGAGGCGGGAGGACGAGCCGCTGATGCGGAGGGTGTTCGCGCCGTTGAGGACGACGTCGGCGTGGACGCGGAGTTCGCGCATGAGGCGCTGGTCGACCTTCGAACCGAGGCCCTGTTCGGTGCCGTCGACGACGATTTTGCCGTCGACGGACATGACCATATTGATGATGACGTAGGGGCGGCCTTCCGGCGGCGGCGGGAATTCGAGGACGGTGTAATCGGGCTTGGGCATGCGTCGATGCTACTGGAAGCGGCGGAAGATGGCGGCGAGGAGCGAGAGGCCGAGCGAGAGGAGGAGCATGGTGGTGATGGGGATGTAGATGCGCGTGGAGCCGGTTTCGATGCGGATGTCGCCGGGGAGGCGGCCGAACCAGCCGAAGGCGCCGACGGCGACGAGGCCGCCGATGACGATGAGCAGCACACCGAGGATGACGATGACGAGGCCGAGGCTGCGCGGGTCCATCGGGGAGTCGCTCAGGGCGCGGGGTCGAGGTCGGCGGCGGGGTCGAGCGGGCGGTAGTAGCAGGAAGTGTGGCCGGTGTGGCAGGCGGGGCCGGCGGGCCGGGCTTTGACGAGGAGCGAGTTCGCCTCGCAGTTCTTGGCGATGGAGACGAGGGCGAGGGTGTTGCCGCTGGTTTCGCCCTTCTGCCAGAGCTGGCCGCGGGAGCGGCTCCAGAAGGTGACGAGGCCGGTCTCGAGGGTGCGGCGGAGCGCTTCGGCGTTCATGTAGGCGAGGATGAGGACCTCGCCGGTATCGGCGTCCTGGACGACGGCGGGCACGAGGCCGTCGGGGCCGAAGGTGAGGCGGCCGGCCTCGCTCACGGCGCGTCCCCCACGGGCGGGACCGGGCGGACGGGGATGCCGCGCGCGGCGAGGTGCTCCTTCACCTGGCGGATGGAGTAGGTGCCGAAGTGAAAGATGCTCGCGGCGAGGACGGCATCGGCGCGGCCGTCGGTGAGGGCGGCGGCCATGTGTTCGGGGCCGCCAGCGCCGCCCGAGGCGATGACCGGGACGGGGACGGCGTCGGAGATGGCGCGGAGGAGCTCGACGTCGTAGCCCTGCTGGTGGCCATCGGTGTCCATGCTGGTGACGAGGAGTTCGCCCGCGCCGCGGCGGGCGGCTTCGACGGCCCACTCGACGGCATCGAGGCCGGTGGGCATGCGGCCACCGTGGGAGTAGACCTCCCACGTGCCCGGGACGCCTTCGACCCGGCGGGCGTCGATGGCGACGACGATGCACTGGCTGCCGAAGCGGTCGGCGCCGCTGTTGATGAGGTCGGGGTCCTGGATGGCGGCGGTGTTGATGCTGACCTTCTCAGCGCCGAGCTCGAGCATGATCTTCATGTCGGCCGTGGTGCGGATGCCGCCGCCGACGGTGAAGGGGATGAACACCTGCTCCGCGGTCGCGGCGACCATGTCGTAGGTGGTGGCGCGGTCTTCGGCCGAGGCGGTGATGTCGAGAAAGACGAGCTCATCGGCGCCGGCCTCTTCGTAGCGGCGGGCGAGTTCGACGGGATCGCCGGCGTCGCGGAGCTGGACGAAGGAGACGCCTTTGACGACGCGGCCGCGGTCGACGTCGAAGCAGGGGATGATGCGCCGGGTGAGCATGGTTCGATTGTCGGGTTTGGCGGCGGGCGCTGTCGACCGGGCGTCAGTCTCCCGGGATGTAGCTACACCGCAGCCACCGCGGCGAGCGCCTCGGCGAGAGTGAAGCGGCGCTCGTAGAGCGACGTGCCGACGATGGCGCCTTCGCAGCCGATGGCGGCGAGCTCGCGGAGGTGGTCGAGGGCGGAGATGCCACCGGAGGCGATGACGGGGCAGCGGACCGCGGCGACGAGGTCGCGGTAGGCCTGGAAGTTGGGTTCTGAGAGGGTGCCATCGCGCGAGATGTCGGTGAACATGATGCGGGCGACGCCGGCGGCGTCGAGGTCGCGGGCCAGGTCGAGCGCGCGGATGTTGCTACCGTGTAGCCACCCATCGGTGCGGACCTCGCCGTCGCGGGCGTCGATGCTGATGACGATGGCGGGGCCGAATCGGCGGATGGCTTCGCGGGCGAGGGCCGGGTCTTTGACGGCGATGGAGCCGAGCTGGACACGGTCGGCGCCGCGGGCGAGGGCGGCCTCGATCGCCTCGAGCGTGCGGATGCCGCCGGAGACCTCGACGGGGATGGACACGGCGCGGCAGATGGCCTCGATGACCGCGGTATTGACCGGGCGGCCTTCGCGGGCACCGTCGAGGTCGACCACGTGGAGGCGGGGCGCGCCTTCGGCCTCCCACTGGCGTGCGACGGCCGCCGGGTCGTCGCTGTAGGCGGTTTCGCGGGCGTAGTCGCCCTGGCGGAGGCGGACGCAGCGGCCGCCGCGGAGGTCGATGGCGGGGATGACTTCGAAGGTCACGGCGCGGCAGCGGCGGCGGGCATGGGCGCCCCTTCGCGCGCCCAGCGGACGAAGTTGGCGTAGAAGCGGAGCCCATCGCGGCCGCTCTTCTCGGGGTGGCACTGCGTGGCCACGAGGTAGCCACGAGCGAGAACAGAGGGGAAGCGGACCTCGTACTCGGTCTCGCCGAGGACGAGCGCGGGGTCGGGCGTGGTGGGGTGGTAGGAGTGGACGAAGTAGAAGTAGCTGCCGGAGGGGATGCCCTCGGTCACCGGGTGGTCGAACCGCCATTCGACGGTGTTCCAGCCCATGTGGGGGACTTTGAGGCCGGGCGCGGCCGGGAAGCGGCGGACCTCGCCGGGGAGGACGCCGAGGCACTCCTGGTCGCCTTCTTCGGAGCGTTCGAGGAGCGCCTGGAGCCCCATGCAGACGCCGAGGAACGGGCGGCCGGCGGCGATGTACTCACGGATCGGTTCGATGAGGCCCCGCTCGCGGAGGTTGCGCATCGTATCGGCGGCGGCGCCGACGCCCGGCAGGACGAGCGCGCCGGCGGCCGCGATATCGGCCGGCTCGGCCGAGACGTACGGGTCGGCGCCGACGTGGGCGAGGGCGCGGGCGACGCTCCGGAGGTTGCCGGCGTCGTAATCGATGACGACCACACGGTCTCGCATGGGGCGAGTGTATCACGGAGGGTGCGGCCGCCCGGGGCTATACTCAGGGGCCATGCAAGAGGTGCCGAAGACCCAGTACGAGGCGCGGCTGCGGAGCGAGGAACTCCGGTCGCTCATCAACTACCACAACCGCCTGTATTACGAACTGAACCAGCCCGAGATCCCGGACGAGGTCTACGACGACCTGATGAACGAGCTCCGGGCGATCGAGGCGGCGTACCCGGAGCTGATCACGCCCGATTCGCCGACGCAGCGAGTGGGCGGCGCGCCGCTGCCGACGTTCGAGGTGGTGGAGCACCGGCTGCCGCTGCTCAGCCTTTCGAACTGCTTCAGCGAGGAGGAGCTGCGGGCGTGGCACCGGCGGGCGGCGGACCGGCTGGGCTCGGACGAGTTCGCGCTGGTGACGGAGCCGAAGATCGACGGGCTGGCGATTGCGCTGGTGTACGACCGCGGGCGGTTCGTGCAGGGCGCGACCCGGGGCGACGGCTACCACGGCGAGAACGTGACGGAGAACCTGCGGACGATCCCGACGATTCCGAAGCAGCTGCGGGGGAGCTACCCGGAGCGGTTCGAGGTGCGCGGCGAAATTTACATGCCGCGGGCCGGGTTCGAGGCGCTGAACGAGGCGATCGGGGAGGAGAACCTGCGCCGGGAGAAGGAGGGGAAGCGGCCGCTGCCGCTGTACGCGAACCCGCGGAATGCGGCGGCGGGCGCCGTGCGGCAGAAGGATCCTTCGGTGACGGCTTCGCGGCCGCTGGCGATGTTCACCTACCAGCTCGGCTGGTGCGAGGGGAGCCACCCGGAGAGCCACTACGAAATCCTCGGCTGGCTGCGGGAGATGGGGTTCAACGTGAACCCCGAGATTCGGCTCCACCCGGGGCTCGAGGACGCGCTCCCGCGGATCGCCTGGTGGGGGCCGCAGCGGGAGCGACTCGATTACGACATCGACGGCGTCGTCATCAAGATCGATGACACGCGGACGTGGGACCGGCTCGGCGCCGTGGGCCGGGAGCCGCGCTGGGCGACGGCCTACAAGTTCCCGCCGCAGCAGCGGACGACGAAGCTGCTCGACATCCAGGTGAACGTGGGCCGGACCGGGGTGCTGACACCGTTCGCCGTGCTGGAGCCCGTCGTGGTGGGCGGCGCGCGGGTGTCGCTGGCGACGCTCCACAACGAGGGGGACATCCGGCGGAAGGACATCCGGATCGGCGACACCGTGATCGTGCAGCGGGCGGGCGAGGTCATCCCGCAGGTCGTGGGTCCGGTGGTCCAGCTGCGGACGGGCGAAGAGCGGGAGTTCACGATGCCGGAGACGTGCCCGGTCTGCGGGACGCCGGTCTCGCGAGACCCGGAGCAGGCCGCCGTCTACTGCCCGAACGCGAGCTGCCCGGCGCAGCAGATTCGGCTCATCGAGCATTTCGGGAGCCGGGCGGCGATGGACATCGAGGGGCTCGGCGAGAAGATGGCGATTCAGCTCTACCAGCAGGGCCTGGTGCGCAACGTGGCCGACCTCTACGACCTGACGGTGGAGCACCTGCGGCCGCTCTGGAAATCAGGGACGAAGACTGCCGAGATGCTGGTCCGGAACATCCAGGCGAGCAAGACGCGGCCGCTGCCGAACGTGCTCTTCGCGCTGGGCATCCGGCACGTCGGGTTCGAAACCGCGCGGCTGCTCGCCGAGCACATCGGCAGCCTCGAGGGGCTGCTGCATGTGAAGGCGGAGGAGCTGCAGCAGATCGAAGGCATCGGGCCGGTCGTGGCCGCGAGCATCGAGAGCTGGGTGCAGCGGCCGGAGAACCGGGCGATCGTCGAGCGGCTGGTCGCGGCCGGCGTGAACCCGACGTTCGAAAAGCCCGCCGGCGGCGCCGGCCCGCTCGAGGGGCTGACCATCGTCGTGACGGGGCGGCTCGAGCGGATGAGCCGGGGCGAGGCGGAAGACGCCATCCGGGCGCGCGGCGGCAAGGTGGGGAGCGCGGTGACGAAGGGGACGGACTTCCTCGTGGTGGGCGCCGACGCAGGGTCGAAGCTGGCGAAGGCGGAGAAGCTCGGGACGCGGCAGCTGACGGAGGAGGAGTTCCTGGCGCTGCTGGAGCGGGGTCCCGCGGCAGTTTCTGACGCTTAGGAAATGGTTTCGACCGTTCTTTGAGCGCGAAACGGGCGGCGGTTCGCGAGCCGGGGTCATGGCCGGTATACTTCGAGTTTGACTATCCCCGCGGCTCCTCGCGGTTTTGCGCGACAGGTTCACGCCCTTGGCGTTTCCCAATATTTTCGGTTCGTTATTTGGCTTTCTTTCGCACGATATCGCCATCGACCTCGGGACGGCGAACACGCTCGTCATGGTGAAGGGCCGCGGCATCGTCATCGACGAGCCGTCGGTGGTGGCCATCGACCGGACGACGAAGAAGATCCTCGCCATCGGGGCAGAGGCGAAGCGGATGGTGGGGCGGACGCCGGCGAACATCGTGGCGGTCCGGCCGCTGCGCGACGGGGTCATCTCGGACTTCGAGGTGACCGAGAAGATGCTGAGCTACTTCATCCGGGCGGTGCACGACCGGAGCTTCCTGGCGCAGCCGCGGGTGGTGGTGGGCATCCCGAGCGGCGTCACGGAGGTCGAGAAGCGGGCGGTGCACGACGCCGCCCTGAACGCGGGCGCGCGCGCGTGCTACCTGATCGAAGAGCCGATGGCGGCGGCGATTGGGGCCGGTTTACCGGTCATGGACGCCGCCGGGTGCATGATCGTCGACATCGGCGGCGGGACGACAGAAGTGGCGGTGATTTCGCTGGGGGGCATGGTCGTGAGCACCTCGATCCGGGTGGCCGGCGACGAGATGGACCAGGACATCATCGCCTACGCGCGGCAGGTGCATAACCTCCTCATCGGCGAGCGGACGGCGGAGGAGATCAAGAAGCTGGCGGGCTCGGCGGCGCCGCTCGACCCGGAGGAGACAATCGAGATCCGGGGGCGCGACCTCGCGACGGGGCTGCCGAAATCGGTGGAGGTGAGCACGGTCGAAATCCGGGACGCCCTGGCCGGGTCGATCGCGGCGATCGTCGAAGCGGTGCGCTCGTCGATCGAAGTGACGCCGCCGGAGCTGGTGAGCGACCTGATGGCGCACGGCATCGCGCTCGCGGGCGGCGGGGCGCTGCTGCGGGGGCTCGACCGCCGGCTTTCGCAGGAGACGCGGTTCCCGGTGTACGTGGCGGAGGACCCGCTGCTCTGCGTCGTACGGGGCGCGGGCGAGGTGCTCGAAGAATCGGCGCTGCTGGAGAAGGTGCAGTCGCAGCTGGTTTCGCGGCGGCCCGGGCGGTAGCATCGGGGTGCGCCTCGAGGGACCGTCATGCTCACGTTGAACCGGTACTCGTGGTGGCTGGGGGCCATGGTGGGGCTGGCGATCCTCCTCGGGGTCGCCGGGCAGGTGGGCGTGCTCAGCCCCGTGCAGGGCGTCTTCCTGCGGGTGACGGCGCCGTTCGAGGGCGTCTTCACAGGGATCTTCCGGCCGGTTGCGGGGCTCCTTTCGAGCGCGGGCGAGGTCGATGACCTGCGGTCCGAGAACGCGCGGCTGCGGGTCGAGAATGAAGGACTGCGGAACGAGCTGGCGCAGCGGCAGCAGGACGCGCAGCGGATCAAGGAGCTCGAGGCGGCGCTCGGGCTCGCGCAGGGCGACACCTCCCAGAGCCGGCTGGCGGCGAACGTGGTCCACCGCGACAGTTCGCCGTTCAGCGACGTCATCACCATCGACCGGGGGTCGAACGACGGGATCGTGAAGGGGATGGTGGTGACCTCCACGCAGGGCTCGTTGATGGGCACGGTGACGCGGGTGACGCCGACGCGGTCGTTCGTGCGGCTGATTACTGATACGCGGAGCAACGTCCGGGCGGCGGTGCTGGGCGGCGAGGGCGCGGACGGCATCCTGCGGGGGAACCCGGGGCGCACGCTGACGCTGGACCTCGCGCAGGGCGACATCAAGGTCGGCGACACGATCATCACGGCGGGGCTGGGCGGCGCGTTCCCCTACGGCATCCCGATCGGGACGGTCACCTCGGTGGAGGGTTCGACGCAGGACCTGTTCCCGAAAGTGACGGTCGAGCCGATGACGCGGCTGGGCACGGCGACGACGGTGCTGGTGCTGATGAGCTTCGTGCCGGAAACGCTCGATACGGGGTCGGGTCCGTGAAGGCGCTCGGCTGGTTCGCGGCGGTGTTCCTCGCGGCGGTCGCGCAGGTGACGGTGGCGCCGCTCTTCCCGGTCGCGGGGGCGGTGCCGGAGCTGGTGCTGCTGACGATCTGCCTGGCGGCGGCGTTCAGCGGGCCGGTGCCGGTGATGGTGCTGACGCCGCTCGGGGCCTTGATGCTGGGGATGACCTCGGACCGGGACCCGGGGCTGCTGCTGCTGGCCTACCTGCCGGTGGCGGTGCTGGGCGCGCTGCTGGAGGACGCGCCCCTCCCGCTAGGCCACGCGGCCCGGAGCTACGCGATGACGCTGGGCGCCGGGCTGGCGGCCCGGACCGTGCTGGCGATCGGCGCGATGCTCGGCGGGGCGCCGGCGGCGTTCGGCGCGCTGGCGGCGGACGTGCTGCTGCCCGGACTGTTGGTCGATATCGTGCTGCTCACGATATGCTATGTGCCGCTGCGGCTCATCGGTCTGGAGGGGAGCGGGTTCCGGCTGCAGCGGGGAAGGTACTTCGCGAGCCTATGAGCCTGCTGGACGAAGGGCTGCGGACGCCGGCGGGGCCATCGCGCAACCGCCCCCACGGGAACGTGGCGGTGCTCCGGGCGTTCATCCTGCTGCTGTTCGGGGTGCTGACGGTGCGGCTCGCGGACATGCAGATCCTCCGCGGGGAGGAGTTCGCGCAGCGCTCGCGCGAGAACCACATCGTGCGGACGAACATCCTGCCGACGCGCGGGCTGATCACCGACCGGAACGGCGAGCCGCTGGTGAAGAACGTTGGCGTCTACTCGGCGACAATCCTGCCGGAGCTGCTGCCGGATTCGCAGGAGGCGCGCTACCGGATCTACCTGCGGCTGCAGGAGCTGATCGGGGTATCGCCGCTCGAGGTGCAGACGCGGGTGGACGAGGCGATCGCGGCGGGGCGCGACTACATCGCCATCCGGATCGCGACGAACCTGCCGCGGGAGGCCGCGCTGGCGCTCGAAGAGGCGGCCGTGGACCTGCCGGGGGTGAGCCTCGAGGTGACGCCCGGCCGGCAGTACATCGCGGGGCCGGCGTTCTCGCACATTCTCGGCTACATCGGGCCGCAGACCGCCGAAGAAGCGAAAGTGCTCCGCCCGCAAGGCTACCAGCTGAACGAGCCGGTGGGGAAAGACGGCATCGAGGCGTGGTACGAGTCGGACCTGCGGGGGCAGATCGGCTACACGGCGGCAGAACAGAACGCGCAGGGGAAGCTGATCACGCTGCTGGGGCGGCAGGACCCGGTCCCGGGGAACACGGTGCGGCTGAACATCGACGCGGGCCTGCAGCAGTACGTGGCGGAGCTGCTGCAGGCCTCGATGGCCGACAACGGCAGCGGCTGGGGCGACGCGAAGCAGGCCGCGGCCGTGGTGATGAACGCGAAGACCGGGCAGGTGTACGCGATCGTCTCCATCCCGACGTATGACAACAACATCTACGCGGACGCGCAGCGGCGAGCGGCGGAGCTGGAGCGGATCCAGAACGACACGGTGACCTACACCCTGCTGAACAAGGCGCTGAACCCGGCGGCGCCGGGCTCGACCTTCAAGCTGGTCACGGCGACGGCCGGGCTGGCAGAGGGCAGCATCACGCCGAACACGTCGTTCCAGATCGGCTGCAGCCTCGACATCAAGGGCGAGAACGACGTCATCTACAACTACCCGGACTGGCGCTGCCACAACATGCTGATGGACGTGCGGGCGGCGATCGCGTGGTCGTCGAACGTCTTCTTCTTCCTCACCTCGGGCGGCGACCTCGAGCGGCAGCGGGGGCTGGGGAAGGACGTCGAAACGTCCGGCGCAGTGCTGGCGGCGTGGGCGCGGAAGTTCGGGTTCGGGAAGCCGACGGGCATCGACCTCTTCGGCGAGGCGGCGGGCCGCGTGCCGGACCCGCAGTGGAAGCGGCGGACGAAGGTGGGCGAGGGGTTCGCGCCGGGCGAAAACGACTGGTTCCTCGGGGATACGTACAACACGGCCATCGGGCAGGGCGACGTGCTGGCGACGCCGCTCCAGATCGCGCGGATGACGGCCGCCATCGCGAACGGCGGGACGCTGCCGGTGCCGCACGTTGCGGACGCCATCATCGGGCCGGACGGGAAGGTGGTGCGGACGATTGCGCCGCAGGGCGAGACGATCGACGTCGACCCGCGCTGGCTGCAGGTGGTGCGGGAGGGCATGCTGGGCTCGGTGCAGTACGGCGCGGGCGCGCGCGCAGCGAGTTCGAAGACGACCGTCGCCGGGAAGACGGGCACGGCGGAGTTCTTCAAGCCTGACGGGACGAAGTCGCAGCACGCGTGGTTCACGGGGTTCGCGCCGTACAACGACCCGGAGGTGGTGGTGACGGTCTATTTCGATATCGGCGTCGGCGGCGACAAGGCGGCGCCCGTCGCGGGGAAGATCATCGATTACTTCATGGAGCACGTGCGGCCGTGACGAGCGTGACGCTGGGCAACTTCGGCCGGGCACGGGCGCGCACGTCGTTCTGGCGGGGCTGGGACCGGTTCGACTACGTGATGGTGGCAGCGGCGCTGGCGCTCGTCGGGTGCGGGCTGGCGCTCATCCACAGCGGCTCGCGGCCGTGGTACGACGGGCCGATCACGAGCCTCGCGAGCCCGGTGGCGAAGCAGGCGCTGTTCGCGGTCATCGGCATCGCGGTGATGCTGGGGATTTCGCGGGTGGACTACCACCGGTTCCTGCACTTCGCGTGGGTGTTCTACGCGCTTTCGATCGTGGCGCTGCTGGCGCTGTTCGCGCTGGGGAGCACGGCGTACGGGTCGACGCGGTGGTTCGACCTCGGGCCGGTGCAGGTGCAGCCGTCGGAGTTCGCGAAGCTGGCGGCGATCCTGTGCCTCGCGCGGTTCTTCTCGGAGCACGGGGGCGATGCGCGCGACGTGCGGTCGCTCCTGCTCTCGATGGCGATCGTGGCGCCGCTGGCTGGGCTGGTGTTCCTCCAGCCGGACCTCGGGACGAGCATCGTGTTCGGGGGCATCTGGCTGGGCATCGTGGTGATCGCGGGGGCGAACCGGAGCCACCTGCTCATCATGGGCGCGATCTTCCTCGCGGTGCTGCCGTTCGCGTGGACGTTCGCGATTGCCGATTACCAGGTCGAGCGCGTGGCGGTGCTGGTCGACCCGAACGAGGACCCGCTGGACTCCGGCTACAACGTGCTGCAGTCGCAGATCGCGCTCGGTTCGGGGCAGCTGTTCGGCAAGGGGTACATGCAGGGCGACCAGACGCAGCTGGAGTACCTGAAGGTGGCGACGAAGGACTTCATCTTCAGCCTGCTGGGGGAGGAGTTCGGGTTCGCCGGGGCGATGGTGCTGTTCGCTCTGTTCATCCTGCTGCTGATGCGGGGGGTGCGGGCGGCGCAGCTGGCGGGTGACACCGCAGGGCAGCTGGTGGCGGTGGGCATCACGATGCTGATCCTGATGCAGACGTTCATCAACGTGGCGGTGAACGTCAGCCTCTTCCCGGTGACAGGCATCCCGCTGCCGTTCGTGAGCCAGGGCGGCTCGTCACTCGTGAGCCTGTTCGCGTCGCTGGGGCTGCTGCAGAGCATCGTGATGCGGCACCGGTCGTACCGGCAGACCTGAGAGCCCGGCCGCTTCGAGGGCATCGGCGAGCGAGGCGGCGCGCAGGAGGCGGAGGCCTTCGACCGCCGGCGCGCCGGCCGGCACGACGGCCGCTTCGAGCCCGAGGCGGGCGAGTTCAGCGAGGCGGCGGCCGAGCTGGTGAACGGGACGGAGCGCGCCGGAGAGGGCGACTTCGCCGAGGAACGCCATGCCGCGCGGGAGAGGGCGGTCGTGGATGGCAGAGGCGAGGGCGAGGCAGACGGCGAGGTCGGCGGCGGTGTCGCGGATGCGGAGGCCCCCGGAGACGCTGGCGGCGATATCGAGTGTGCCGGAGGGAATGCCGCCGCGGCGGGCGAGGACGGCGAGGAGGAGATGGAGGCGGGCGGGCTCGATGCCGGCAGCGATGCGGCGGGGCGCCGCGAGCGCCGTCGGTACGGCGAGGGCCTGCACTTCGACGGCCAGCGGCCGCGAGCCTTCCATCACGGCGGTGACCGCGCAGCCGGACGCCGCGGGGTCGTGGGGCGCGAGGAGGAGGCCGCCCGGGTTTTCGACACTCTGGAGGCCGGCGCCGGTCATTTCGAAGAGACCGAGTTCGTCGGTGGCGCCGAAGCGGTTCTTGACCGCGCGGAGAAGGCGGAGGACGCCGCCCTCGGCCGATTCGAAGTAGAGCACGACATCGACGAGGTGCTCGAGGAGGCGGGGGCCGGCGACGTCGCCGCTCTTCGTGACGTGGCCGGTGACGAGGGTGGCGGTGCCGGTGCCCTTGGCGAAGGCGAGCAGCCGGGCGCCGGCTTCGGCGAGCTGGGCGGGGCCGCCGGCGCGTGATTCGAGGCCTTCGACGGTGACGGCCTGGATGGAATCGACGATGAGGACGTCGACGCCGGCGGATTCGGCGGCGGCGAGGGCAGCTTCGAGGCCGGGCTCGGGGATGAGGTCGATGGGCGCGCCGGCCACGCCGAGGCGGGCGGCGCGCATGCGCACCTGCCGGGGCGATTCTTCGCCGCAGATACAGGCGACGCGGAGGCCCTGCCCGGCGAGGGCGGCCGCGGCCTGCAGCATGAGGGTCGATTTGCCGATGCCGGGGTCGCCGCCGACGAGGACGAGCGACCCGGGGACGATGCCGCCGCCGAGGACGCGGTCGAACTCCGGGATGCGGGTCGCGTGGCGGGCCGCGGTGTCGCCTTCGACCGCGTCGAGGCGGAGCAGGCGGGCGGGCGCAGCGGCAGCCGGCCGACGGCCCGCGGCGCCGCCGCGCGGGGCCTCGGAGAAGGGTTCGAGGGTGTTCCACGCCTGGCAGCCGGCGCAGCGGCCGACGTAGGCGACGGTGGACCAGCCGCAGGCGGAGCAGCGGTAGCCGCGTTCGGCGCGAGGCACCGGGCGAGTATAGGCCGCTTCGGCGACAGGGGGCGACGCGTCAGGGGGCGGTGAAGAGGACGTCGCCGGGCCCGAGTTCAGGGATTTCGCCCGGGGGGACGTAGACGGCGCCGGCAGCACCCGGGTAGTACCACTGCACGGCCGGGCCAAGGTTGGCGCCGCCGAAGACGGTCAGCCACCCGGGGACGTTGCCGGCGGCGTAGACGGTCGCCCCGGGCGGGAGGTCGGGGTACTCGGCGCGGAGGGCATCGACCCAGCGCTGCTGTTCGCCGGGCCCCCAGCGGGTCCAGTCGGCGACGCGGTCATCGAGGGCGACGGCGGCGAGGATGAGGGCGGCGATGCCGGCAGCGGCCGGGACGGCGCGCGGGAGCCGCGGGAATCGCGCGAGGAGGTCGGCGGCGAGGATGGCGAGGCCGAGGGCGAGCCAGGGAATGGTGAAGTAGAGGTAGCGCGGGCCGATACCGAGCTGGTTCGGCGCGACGGCGAAGAGGGAGAGGAGCGCGCCGCCGAGGAGGATGGCGGGCGGCCAGCGGCGCAGCGCTGCTGAACCGAGCGCGAGGAGCGGGACGACGGGAATCGAGAGCTGCTGGAGCGTATGCCGCCAGCCTGAGAGCGTGGAGAGCTGTTCGCGGAACGGCAACAGCAGGAATTCGAGCAGTGTGCGGTAATTCTGCCAGGTGTGGCCGCCCCAGTCGAAAATGTCGCGGTTGGCGAAGGGTTCGGTGAAGCCGCGGGTGCGGATGACGACGTAGAGTGCTGAAAGGACGGCGAACGGCAGGAGGGGCAGCCAGGTTTCGCGGCGGCGGAGCTGCCAGCGGGCAGTGACGGCGACATGCCAGGCAGCGAGAACGGGAACGGCGACCCAGGCGCCTTCGCGGGTCATCGCGCCGAGGGCGAGGAGCGCCGCAGAGAGGCCGACGAGCCGCCAGCGCACCGGCTGGCCGGGGGGCGTCGCGGCGAGAAAGGCGAGCCAGGCGCCGAGCCCGAGCGGCAGCGCGAGGCTGTTGACGGACGAGACCCACGCGACGGCCTGGTACGGGCCGGGGTGGAGCGCGACGATGCCGGCGGCGATGGCGCGGACCGGCGGGCGGGGGTCGATGCGGGCGGCGATGGCCCACGTGAGGACGGCGGCAGCGAGGTGGCCGGCGAGGACGAGCAGGTGGTACGGCCAGGTGCGGCCGCCGGCGACCGGCTCGAGCAGCTCGAAGGTCAGGAAGGCGAGCGGACGCCAGAAGTCGCGAGTGAAGGGGAGGAGCGGCTCGCTGCTCCAGGGGGTAAAGACGGCGCGGGCGTAGTCGGCGGTCGAGAGGTCGCGGGCGGCGACGAGGTAGAAGTAATCGTCGAGCCAGAACGGCGACGTGACGGCCGGCGCATAGGCCGCGGCCGCGGCGGCGAGGATGAGGAGGAGGGGCCACCACCGGCGGGCCGCCCGCTGGAGCGGTTCGCGCATCCGGCGCAGTGTACCCGAACGACGTTCAGTTGGCTTCGGCGGCGCGGTCGAGGAACGGGCGGACGGCTGCCGCGAGGGCGGCGTGTTCGGGGTGTTCGAGGCGGGGGTCGCGGGCGAGGACGCGCGCGGCGAGGCTGCGGGCGCGGAGGAGGATGTCGCGGTCGGTGAGGCGGGCGACGCGGAGCATGGTGTTCGTGCCGCTCTGGAGGCGGCCCCAGGTTTCGCCTTCGCCGCGCATGCGGAGGTCGACTTCGGCGAGGGCGAAGCCGTCGGTGGTTTCGCACATGGCGTTGAGCCGCTCGCGAGCGTCGGGGCCGGGGTCTTCTTCGCTGGAAAAGAGGATGCAGTAGCTCTGCTTCGCGCCGCGGCCGACGCGGCCCCGGAACTGGTGGAGCTGGCTGAGGCCGAACCGCTCGGCGCCTTCGATGACGATGACGGTCGCGTTGGGGACGTCGATGCCGACTTCGATGACGCTGGTGGAGACGAGGACCTGCGCTTCGTTGCGGGCGAAGCGCTGCATCGCCTCGTCCTTCTGGCGGGCGGTCATGCGGCCGTGGAGGAGTTCGACGGCGTAGCCTGAGAGCGGGCCGGTGCGGAGGAATTCGTACTCCTCTTCGGCGGAGCGGACCTCGAGCGACTCGGATTCTTCGACGAGCGGGCAGATGACGTAGACCTGTTCGCCGGCATCGAGCCGTTTGCGGAGGAAGCGGTAGGCGTCTTCGCGCTCGTCGGGGCGGTACCAGCGGGTGCGGATGGGCTGGCGGCCGGGGGGCAGCTCGTCGAGGGTGGAGACCTCGAGGTCGCCGTAGACGGTGAGGGCGAGGGTGCGCGGGATGGGCGTGGCAGTCATCACGAGCAGGTGGGGGTTGAGGCCCTTCTGGCGGAGCTTCGCGCGCTGCATGACGCCGAAGCGGTGCTGCTCATCGACGACGGCGAGGCCGAGGCGGGGGAACTGGAGGTCGTCCTCGATGAGCGCGTGGGTGCCGATGACGATGTCAGCGCCGCCGTGGGCGGCATCGCCGCGGACCTGCGCCTTCTGCGCCGGGGTGAGCGAGCCCGTGACGAGGAGGATGCGGAGCGGCCGCCCGAGCCACGGGGGGCTGAAGACGCCGTCGAGGGCGGAGAGTTCGCCGCCGCCGAGGAGGCGGGCGAGGGAGCGGTAGTGCTGCTCGGCGAGGATTTCGGTCGGGGCCATGAGGGCAGCCTGGAACCCCGAGGCGACGGCGGCGAGCATCGCGGCGAAGGCGACGACCGTCTTCCCAGAGCCCACATCGCCCTGGAGGAGGCGGAGCATCGGGTTGGGGCCGCGGAGGTCGCGCTCGATCTCGGCGAGGGCGCGGTGCTGGGCGCGGGTGAGGGGGAAGGGGAGGGCTTCGAGGAAGCGGCCCCGGAGCGGACCAAAATCGAGGGACGGGGCGTCGTTGTCGCGCTGCCATTCGGCGCGCCGGATGAGCACGGCGCACTGGACGGCGAGGAATTCGCCGAGGGCGAGGCGCTGGCGGGCGGCCTCGGCGTCCTCGGCTTTCGCGGGGGCGTGGTAGGTGCGGATGGCCGCGGCGATGGGCGGGATGCCCTCTTCGCGGCGGAGCCACGCGGGAATGGGGTCATCCACGAGGTCGGCGGCGAGCTCGACGGCGCGCGCCACGGCGGCGCGGATGGTCTTCTGGCCGAGGCCGGCGGTGGCGGGGTAGACGGGTTCGAGGCGGGCGAAGGCATCGCCCCCGCGGTCGAGCTGCTCGAACTCGGGGTTTTCGAGCTGAAGACGGCCGCGGTAGCTGCGTACCCGGCCGGCGAGGACGAGCCGGTCGCCCTCGCGGAGGCTGCGGGCGACGTAGGGCATGTTCCACCAGACGACCGGCAGCGCCCCGGTGCCGTCGGAGACGAGGCCGCGGGCGCCGCGCACCCGGCCGCGGACGCGGAACTCGGCGATATCGAGGAGTTCGCCGACGATGGTCTGGAGTTCGGAGCCGGGCTGGAGGTCGGCGATGCGGCGGAGGTTGGTGTAGTCGTTGAAGCGGCGGGGGAAGAGGAAGACGGCATCGCCGACGGTAGCAACGCCGAGCTTTTCGAACCGGGCTGCCGCGCCGCGGGGCAGGCCGGGGAGGGCGGCGGTAGGGCTCGCGGGGCCGACCGGCGGCGGGGGCGGAGGTTCAGCGGGGCGAGCCTGCCTCCGGCGGGCCGGCGCGGCTGGCGGCGGCGCCGGGACCGGGGCGCCGAGCGCCGCAAGCACGGCGTCGACCCAGCGCTCGCGTTCGCCGGGCGGGAGCGAACGGTAGCCGCCGGGCGGCAGCTGGCGGACGGCCGTAGCGAGGGGCGAGCCGCGGAGCTGGCCGTCTTCGGCGAGCTGGATGAGGAGGCGGTCGAGGCCGCCGAGGACGGCGGTGTTGCGGCAGCCGCCCTGCCGTTCGAGTTCGAAAACGCGGCGGAGGCGGGCAGTATCGAGCGCGCGCGCGGTGCCGCTCATTCGCGGGCGAGCGCGGCGACGCCGAAGGCGCCGGGGCCGGTGTAGGTGCCGACGACGGGACCGAGGTAGGCGGCGTGGAGCGCGGTATGCGGCAGCTGCGGGCGGAGGCGCTCGATGGCGGCCTCGGCCTCCGCGGGGAGGTCGCCGTGGGCGATGAACATCTGCTTCGCGCGGGGCATCCCGGCGGCGAGTTCGAGGATGCGCTCGTGGGCGCGTGCGCGGGTACGGACGCGTTCGAAGGGGGCGACCTCGCCCTGGTCGACGGTCAGGATTGGCTTGATGCTCAGGATGGAGCCGATGAGCGAGCGGGCGCGGCCGATGCGGCCGCCGCGCTGGAGGTACTCGAGCGTGTCGACGGCGACGTAGACGGTGACGCGGTCCATGGCGCGGCGGGCGACGGCGACGACGTCGCTGAGGGAGGCGCCGGCAGCAGCCGCCCGCGCGGCTTCGAGGACGATGAGCCCGAGGCCGACGCTGACGTTGTAGGAATCGATGAGGTCGATGTGGATGTCGTGCTTGAGGGTCTCGCGGGCGACGGAGGCGGAGTTGAGCGTGCCGGAGAGCTTCGACGAGATGTGGATGGAGACGATCTCGGCGCCGTCGGCGGCGGAAGCGCGGTAGGCCTGCTGGAAGCGCTCGACGGAGGGCTGGCTGGTGCGCGGGAGGACGTTCGAGGTGCGGAGCCGCTGATAGAAGTCGACCGGGGTGATGGCGGAGCCGTCTTCGAGCGCTTCTTCGCCGAAGATGACCGTGAGGGGCACGACGGTGATGCCGTGTTCGGCGGCAAGCGCGGGCGGGAGGTCGCAGGTCGAATCGGTGACGATGCGAACGGTCATAATTGATCAGGCGCCTATGCAGGAGAGTATAAGGGTTCGCAACGAGCGGGTAGAATAGTCGGCCATGGCGATGGTAAAGCTGGCGCCGTCGATCCTGACGGCGGATTTCGGGCGGCTGGCCGACGAAGTGCGGGCGGCGGAGGCGGGCGGCGCGGACATGCTGCACCTCGACGTGATGGACGGGCGGTTCGTGCCGAACATCACGTTCGGCGCGCTCGTGGTGGAGGCGCTGCGGAAGGTGACCTCGCTGCCATTCGACATCCACCTGATGACGGTGGAGCCGGAGCGGCTGATCGACCAGTTCGCGGAGACGGCGGACATCATCAACGTGCACATCGAGGTGTCGCCGCACATCAACCGGACGCTGGACGCGATACACCGGCTGGGGAAGAAGGCGGGGGTGTGCATCAACCCCGGGACGCCGGTGGCGGCAATCGAAGAATCGCTGCCGGATGCAGACCAGGTGATGGTGATGACGATCAACCCGGGGTGGGGCGGGCAGCAGATGATTCGGCGGCAGCTCGAGAAGGTGGCCCAGATCCGGCGGCTGCTCGACGCGGGCGGTTTCGCGGCGGACATCGAAATCGACGGCGGGGTGAAGGCGCACAACGCCGGCGACTGTGTCCGCGCGGGGGCGACGGTGCTGGTGTGCGGGAGCTCGGTCTACAACGCCGAGAAGAGCGTCGCGGAGAACCTCGCGGAGCTGCGCCGCGCGGTTTCGGGCCTGTAGCGCTCAGCGGATGGTGATGCCGGCCTCGCGGAGGCGGGCGAGGAGGCCGATGGCTTCCTCGAGCTCCGTGTCGCGCTCGTGGGCCTGGCCTTCGTAGAGCAGATAGTCGAGGTCGCCGGCGGTGTAGCCGTACCGTTCGAGGATGTCGAGCGCCTGGCGGACGGCTTCCTGCGTATCGGGGACGTGGCGGGCGATCCAGTCGTCGGTGGTGCGCATCGGCGGTCCTCCGTCGGGCGGGTACTGCCAGTGTGCCACAGCGCCATGAGGCGTGCGGGGGCCGGAGGGCCGCGAAAGCGGGCCCATCGGGCGAAACCCTGAATTTCGCGGCGGCGGGCGGATTGTCACTCAATCTCCACCGTGTTCACCCGATTGTCACCGTAGAAGGCCCGGGAGGGCGGCAACCTCGCCGGGGCGACATCACCAGCCGGCCGGGCATGGACCGGCGAAGGAGCACGACGATGACTCGGATCATGACGAACGTGAGCGCCATCAACGGGCAGCGGAACCTCGCGAAGACGGGCCTGAAGATGGGGAAGACGCTGGAGAAGCTGGCGAGCGGCTACCGGATCAACCGGGCGGCGGACGATGCGGCGGGGCTCGCGATCAGCGAGAAGATGCGGGCGCAGATCCGGGGGAACAAGCAGGCGCTCCGGAACGCGCAGGACGGGATTTCGATGCTGCAGACGGCGGAAGGCGCGATGGACGAAGTGCACGCCATCCTGCAGCGGATGCGGGAGCTGGCGGTGCAGGCGGCGAACGGCACCTACGCCGACAACGGCCCGGAGCGGACGAGCATCGGCGAAGAGATCGTGCAGCTGCGGAAGGAGATCGACCGGATCGCCTACAGCACGGAGTTCAACGGGCAGAAGGTGCTGACGGGCGCGCTTTCCAGCGTCTCGGCGGGCGTGGCCGCCGCGAACCTCGTGCAGGGGGAAACCATCGGCTACGCGAACGCCGGCGCCGCCGCGACGCACCTGGTCTCGGGCGACCCGCTGCCCTCGGGCGGCACTCGCACGGTGACCTTCAGCACCGCGCCGGCCGGCGATTACGTCTTCGTGAACAACGGCGGCGTGCTCGAGATGCGGCTGGGGAGCGCGAGCGGCACGCTCGTCGCGACGGCGGCCGGGTTCGCCTCCGGGTCGACGATCCCGGGCGGCTCGGCGGGCTCGGTGGTGTTCAGCAACGGCTTCACGCTGACGATTACGACGGACCCGGGCGCCTACAACTGGACGAGCTTCCTCGCGGACATGGCCGTGGGCGGGAACTCGAACCTCTCGATCAACGGACTCACGGCGACGACCATCACTGCGACGACCGCGCGGCCGCAGACCTACACCTTCACCTCGCCCGGGGCCGGCCAGCTGACGCTCACGGGCGCCGACGGAACCTCGCAGACCCTGACGATCACGAACATGGCGCCGAACGAAACGCGGACGCTGGACTTCAACCAGCTGGGCGTGAGCGTGACGCTGCAGACCGGCCCCGCGGGGCGGACGGCGGCGCAGGTCATCACCGACCTGACCGGCGCGACGAACAACACGGTCATCATCGAAGGCACGGGGAACACGTCGACCCTGCAGGTGGGCGCGAACGTGCCGGATACGCTCCAGCTGGAGTTCGTGAGCATGCTGAGCGAGAACCTCGGTTCGCCGGCGTACAAGCTGGGCGGGCCGACGGGGCTCATCACGGTGCTGGGCGACCAGGTGGTGAAGACGATCCAGGACGCGCACAACCTGATGAGCGCGCTCGACGGGGCGATCCAGACCCTGAACAGCCGGCGCGGCACGCTCGGCGCGGCGCAGAACCGGCTCGAGCACACGATCAACAGCCTCGGCGTGGCGGTCGAGAACCTGACGGCGAGCGAGAGCCGCATCCGGGATGCGGACATCGCCGAGCTTTCGAGCGACCTGGTGGCGTCGAACATCCTGCAGTCGGCCGGCGTGGCGGTGCTGGCGCAGGCGAACCAGACGCCGCAGGCGGTGCTGCAGCTGCTCCAGCGCTAATCCGCGGACTGATCGAGGCCGCTCTCCCGGGACGGGGAGGTCACGCAGGGTGACCTCCCCGTTTCCCGTGTGCGCCGGTGACAGGCGGGGGAATTGCCACCCGTCATCCACCGGGAGCACGGAATCGTCACCGGCGTCTCCCCTGCGGTTCCCGTCCTGCACCCCTAATCGTTCGTGACGGCGGCGATAACCAAGGCGTCACGCCTGCCCAAAACCACGCGGGGCAGGGCCCGGGGCTTCCCCCGGAGCACGACGGAAGGGGAGACGCAGGATGTCTTCGATCGTCACGAACGTTGCTGCCCTGAACGGTCAGCGCAACCTCAACATCACGGCCGCGAAGATGGGGAAAGTGCTGGAGAAGCTCTCCAGCGGCTACCGCATCAACCGCGCGGCCGATGATGCCGCCGGCCTCGGCATCTCCGAAAAGATGCGCGCCCAGATCCGCGGCAACAGCCAGGCCATCCGCAACGCCAAGGACGGCATCTCCATGATCCAGACCGCCGAAGGCGCCATGGACGAGATCCACTCCATCCTCCAGCGCATGCGCGAGCTGGGCGTCCAGGCCGCGAACGACACCTACGACAGCGCGGCGCGGACCTCGATCGGCACGGAGATCATGCAGCTCCGGCAGGAGATCGACCGGATCGCGAACGCGACGAGCTTCAACGGCCAGAATCTCCTCACCGGCGCCCTCACCGGCACCCTCGGCGGCGCCACCGGCACCGACCTCGTCGTCAACGACGCCGTCGGCGCGGCCATCGCCACCGAAATCAACGTCGCTGGCGCCAAGCCCGGCACCTACACCTTCAGCTACAACGCCACCACCGACGAACTCACCCTCACCGGCCCCAGCGGCCAGGCCCAGGTCATCACCGTCTCCGCCATCGCCGCCAACGGCTCCCAGACCCTCAACTTCAACCAGCTCGGCATCTCCATCAAGCTCAACTCCACCGCCGGCGAAACCGCCGACAACATCGGCGCCGCACTCACCGCCGCCGCCAACGACACCATCGTCGTCACCGGCTCCGGCGCTGCCGCCCTCCAGGTCGGCGCCAACACCACCGCCTACGACGTCATGAACGTCAGCTTCAACGACGTCCGCGCCACCCAGGCCACCGGCCTCAACCTCCTCTCCGGCGGCGGCGTCGACTGGACCTCCGCTTCCACCATCGTGGCGAGCAACACCGCCGCCCAGGCCTTCATCAACCAGATCGATGCGGCGATCACGACCCTCAACACCCGCCGCTCCGACCTCGGCGCCGCCCAGAACCGCCTCGAGCACACCGTCAACAGCCTCGGCGTCGCCGTCGAAAACCTCACCGCCAGCGAGAGCCGCATCCGCGACGCCGACGTCGCCCAGCTCTCGACGCAGCTGGTGAGCAGCCAGATCCTCCAGCAGGCGGGCACGGCGGTGCTGGCGCAGGCGAACCAGTCGAGCCAGGCGGTCCTGAGCCTCCTCCGGTAAGCCAGCCGTAACGCCGGCATTCCCCTTGGGCGGCCCTCCCGGTGACGGGAGGGCCGCTTCGGTGCGCCGGGCGGCGTGCGCCGCGTTCACCGAATGGCCACCCGGCGGCCCCGATCCGTCCACCATCGCAACCGGTCCGTCACCGGGTGTCCCCGAAATCGCCCCCCGACGCCGGTTCGCTACCGGGCGATACCCAAGCTGACACCAACGCCACCGAGGTGGCGCCGGCGGCAACGCCGGGGGAACAACGAAGGGGAGAACAGGTTACATGTCGTCAATCGTCACCAATATCGCCGCGCTCAACGGGAACCGGAACCTGAGCATCACCAACGCGAAGATGGGGAAGGTGCTGGAGAAGCTCTCCAGCGGCTACCGCATCAACCGCGCCGCCGATGATGCCGCCGGCCTCGGCATCTCCGAGAAGATGCGCGCCCAGATCCGCGGCAACAGCCAGGCCATCCGCAACGCCAAGGACGGCATCTCGATGATCCAGACCGCCGAAGGCGCCATGGACGAGATCCACTCCATCCTCCAGCGCATGCGCGAACTGGGCGTCCAAGCCGCGAACGACACCTACGACACCGCCGCGCGGACCTCGATCGGCACGGAGCTCATCCAGCTGCGGCAGGAGATCGACCGGATCGCGAACGCGACGAACTTCAACGGCCAGAACCTCCTGACCGGCGCCCTCACGGGCAACCTCGGCGGCACCGCGGCCTCGAACCTCGTGCTTAACGAGACCATCACCGACGGCACCGACTCCGGCGTTGTCACCGAGATCAACGTCGCCGGCGCCAAGCCCGGGACGTACACGTTCAGCTACAACACCTCGACGGACGAGCTGACCCTCACCGGGCCAACCGGCCAGGCGCAGGTCATCACCCTCTCGGCCATCGGCACCAACGGCACCACGACGCTCAACTTCAACCAGCTGGGCATTTCGCTGAAGATCGCGTCCTCGGGCGGCATGAGCGCGGACGCCATCGGCGCCGGCCTGACCGCCTCCGGCAACAGCTCGGTCGTCGTCACCGGCTCCGGCGCCGCCGCCCTCCAGGTCGGCGCCAACACCACCGCCTACGACGTCATGAACGTCTCCTTCAATGACGTCCGCGCCACCCAGGCCACCGGCCTCAACCTCCTCACCGGCGGCGGCGTCGACTGGACCTCCGCCTCCACCATCGTGGCCAGCAACACGGCCGCCCAGGCATTCATCAACCAGATCGACGCGGCGATCACGACCCTCAACACCCGCCGCTCCGACCTCGGCGCCGCCCAGAACCGCCTCGAGCACACCGTCAACAGCCTCGGCGTCGCCGTCGAGAACCTGACGGCCAGCGAGAGCCGCATCCGCGACGCCGACGTCGCCCAGCTCTCGAGCGAGCTCGCGAGCAAGACGATCCTGCAGCAGGCCGGCGTGGCCGTCCTGGCGCAGGCGAACCAGTCGGCGCAGAGCATCCTCAGCCTCCTCCGCGGCTAGGCAGCGGGCTGAGCTCCAGCTGAGGGGCCCCCGGGTCGACACCCGGGGGCCCCGTTTTCGTCCGGCGGCCGCGGCTCAAGGTGGGGGAGCGGCGGGCCGATGATCAGGTAGTTTCCGGAAAGGAACGGCGCCATGCGCGAGCTTAGACTCGAAGGCATCGCCCCGGTGGGGATTTCGCCGGCCCCGGCGTCGTGGAGCCAGGGCGGCGGACGCGACCGGCGGATGCCGCGTCCCCGGCAGGACGGCGGCAACCGGGTGCGGATGATTCGGATGCTGGCGCCGGGCCACGACCCGGGGACGCTGGAACTGGAGTACGTCGTGGACCACGAAGGGATGATGGTCGCCATCCAGGTTCGCGACGCCCGGACGGGGGACGTCATCGCGCGGGTGAGGGCAGAAGACTTGTGGCGGCTGGCGAGCGAAGAGGCAGCCGGAGGACTTTTGCTGGAACGGCGAGGTTAGGCGATGAGCGACCCGGTGCGGATCGGCGGGTTCTACGCGAATTTCGACACGGAAGCCGTCATCAGGCAGCTGACGGCCATCCGTATGCGGCAGGTGACACTGCTCGAACAGAAGGGGGCCGACAACCAGGCGCGGAAGGCGGCCGTCAACGCCGTGCAGACGGCGATGCGGGCCTTCCTCGACCGGGTGAAGGCGCTGGCCGCGCCGCAATCGGTCAGCGGGATGACGGCAACGTCCAGCGGGACGGCAGTCGCGGCGGCGGCGCTGCCGGGCGCCCAGCCCGGGAGCTTCACGGTGAGCGTCAGCCAGCTGGCGACGGCGACCCGGCTGCAGGGCACGCCGATCTCGGCGGGGCTCGATGCAACGAAGCCGATGAACCAGTCGAACTTCGGGACGGCGCCGACGAACGGGACGTTCACGATTGCGACGCAGTTCGGCGGTTCGCAGACCTTCACGGTGGGCCCGGCGGCGGCGCAGGCGAGCGTTTCGCTGCAGTCGGCGAACATCGACATGGCGGTGACGAGCGGCACGTTCACCGTCGGGACGACCGGCGGCGGCACGGCGGTCATCTCGATCGACGTCACGACGGATTCGCTGAACGACGTGGTGAACCAGATCAACAGCGCAGGAGTCGGCCTGACCGCGAGCATCGTGAACGACGCGAACGGGCGCGCGAACCGGCTGCAGCTGACCTCCAGCAGCGGCGACGTGATCGTCGGCGGGGTCGGCGACACCTCGAACTTCCTCTCGGCGATGCGGCTGCTGAGTTCGGCGCCGGGCACGACCCGCACGGGCGAGGCGTTCACGAAGCAGATGACGCTGAACGATGTCATCGCCGACATCAACGCGAGCGGCATCGGGGTGACGGCGAGCCTCGCGAACGACAGCTACGGGCGGCCGAACATCCTGACGGTGACCTCGACACAGGGGAACATTTCGTTCGGGAGCGGCAGCGACACCTCGAACTTCCTCGCGGTGACGGGGCTGCTGACCTCGGCGCCGGGCACGACGCGCTCGAGCGCGAACCCGATTGCGCGGCTCAGCACGGCGGCGAAGCTGCAGGATGCCGGGCTGAACGGCGGCCCGCCGAATGCGGGCGACCAGGCGATCGTGATCAACGGGGTGAGCATCAGCTACAACGCAGCCACGGATTCGCTGACGGACGTCATCGCGCGGATCAGCGCGAGCGGCGCGGGCGTGACGGCGCGGTATGACTCGCTCACGGACACGGTCCGGCTGCAGAACAAGGCGACGGGCGATCTGATGCTCACGGTCGAAGATGCGCCGGGCGGGAACCTCGCGGCGAAGCTCGGGCTGACGACCGGGACGGTGACGGCCGGGCAGAACGCGCAGTACAGCATCGACGGGGGACCGGTGCAGGAGTCAGCCTCAAACGCCGTGACGTTCAGCGGGACGACGCTGACGCTGAAGGAGGTCACGACCGCGCCGGTCACGGTGACCGTCGGGCAGGACACGACGTCGGCAGCGAACGCGATCAAGGCGTTCGTGACCGAGTTCAACAACGTGATGAAGGCGATCGACGCCGCGACGAAGGCGGACGGTTCGAAGACGAACAACCAGTCGGGGCCGCTGAGCGGCGATTCGTCGCTGCGGCAGCTGAAATCGGACCTGCGGAGCATCATCACGAGCCCGGGGACGAACCTGCAGGGCGGGTTCACCACGCTGTCGCAAATCGGGCTGACGTTCGGGGCGATCGGGTCGGCGGTCGGGACGACGAACACGCTGCAGTTCGACGAGGCGAAGTTCGCGGAGGCGGTGCGGACGAACCAGGCCGGGGTGCAGGAGCTGCTCAGCCGGCTGAGCCTCTCGGCGACGCTGCAGCCGGGGGGAACCGGGTCGCTGTCGGGGATCAGCGGCACGTACGCGGGGCAGGAGCCCGGGACGTGGGCGATCACCGACGACGGCGCGGGCAACCTGACGGCGGTGTTCACGCCGGCGAACGGCGGGCCGCAGATTTCGTCGTCGGGGACAATCGCGCCGAACGGTTCGAACGGGAACCTGATCCCGGGGCTGACGCTGACGGCCGGGCCGACGCTGCAGGCCGGTTCGCACACGATCACCGTGGGAGCGACGGCCGAGAGCGTGGTGCAGCGGCTGAAGCGGTTCGCGGAGAACCAGGCAGGCATCGGCGGGTCGCTCGACAAGCGGAAAGCGACCTATGACCGCATCGGCTCGGACATCTCGGAGCGGATTGCGACGCTGGAGAAGCGGATCGAGGCCGAGATGGAGCAGCTGCGGCGGAAGTTCGCGGCGATGGAGCAGGCGCAGGCGCGCGCGCAGAGCGTGCTCGGGAGCCTGCAGCAGCTGGCGAACCAGCTGGCCGCGAACAACGGGCAGAAGTAGGGCGTGATGCCCATTCAGGGGCGCTGATTTCGGCCGACAACTGAAACGACACGCACGAGGGAGTACCACCAGATGACCAGCAACCCGTACGCCGCCTACCGCACCGTGGAGACGCTGACCGCTGACCCGGTCACGCTGACGACGATGCTCTTCGACGGGGCGGTAAAGGCGCTGCGGAAGGCGCGCCTGCACTGGGAGAACGGCAACCGGCAGGGGTTCAACGACGAGACGAACCGCGCGTACCTGATCATCGGGGAGCTGCGGGCGACGCTCGACATGAGCCAGGGCGAACTGGCGGAGAACCTCGCGGCGATCTACGCCTACTGCCTGCGGCGGATCGTGGAGGCCTCGCTGGGCGACCTCGAGAAGCTCGAGGAGGTGGAGCGGCACATCGGGCAGATCGGCGAGGCGTGGAAGACGGCGACGGCGCAGCTGCGGGCGCAGGCCCAGGGCGGCGCCGCGCGGGGCGCGGAAGCGGCGGCCTGATGCCGGGCGAGCGGGCCATCGAGCGGGCGCTGGAGCTGGCACGGGAGCGGCTGCGGCTGCTGGAGGCCGGCGGGGAGTTCGAGGGGCTCGAAGCGCTGGATGCGGAGCTGGCAGCGGCCTGCACGGCGGCCGGGGCGGACCTCCGCGCGAGCGATGCCCGGCTCGTCGACGAGCTGCTGGCGATCCATGCGGCGGCCGGCCGGCTCATCGATGAAGAGCTGAAAACGCTGGGCGGGCGGATTCGGCGGCTGCGCGACGGGCAGGCGGGGAGCGCCGCCTACCGGGCCGGCGCGTAAGCGGAGCGTAAACGGTCCGAAAGCCCGCGATGACCGCGTGTGAAGAAGCGGCCAGGTCACCGGTTCGTCACCGCGGCGTCATCGGATCGCGCCTGACCGACAACCTGCCGGCGATCAAGATTGCGGCCGTGAGTGCCGACACTCTGGACAGCGCGCAGCCTACGGAGGAACCGGAGACCTATGGCGGGCAAAGCGGCGAAAGGCCAGCGGGCCTCGACCCTCGTTGCAACGGGCATGGTGCTCGCGGCGGGCGCGATCGCGTGGTTCGGGGGGCAACAGGAGCGGCCCGCGCCGGCGGGCCCCGCGGAGGCGGCGACGCTGCCCGGGCGGGAGGCCCCAGCGGCGGCGCCGGCAGCCGTGCGCGCGGTCTCGAACGGGGGCCTGCCGACCCGCATCGTGGTCCCGACGGCGGGCATCGATGCGCCCGTCGTCGAGGTGGGTGTGGTCATCGAGGACGGCGTCGCGCGGTGGGAGACGGCCTGGCACGCGGCGGGCCACCACCTGGATTCGGCGATGCCGGGCCAGCCGGGGAACATGGTGATCAGCGGCCACGTTTCGGTCGCGGACCGGCGGAACCTCGCCGTGTTCGCGACGCTGAACCGGGTAAAGGCCGGGGATGCGGTGGTGGTGTATGCGGGGGAACGGGGATACCGGTACATCGTAGAATCGATTGCAGTGGTCGACCCGGACGCGGTCGAGGTGCTGCGTTCGGATGCGCGGGCGACGGTGACGCTCGTCACCTGTACGCCGGACCTTCGGCACCGCCTGGTGGTCACCGGGCGGCTGGTCGGCGAGGTTTCGCCGGGGGACCCGGCCTGAGCCGGGGCAGCGATGGGGAGGAGAGGCCTCATGCCTGAGAGGAGCTGCGCATGACCGGAGTACGACGGACGGGGAGCACCCGTGGGGTTTCGTTCGAGCCGACGCCGCTGCGGGGGCCGCGCCCTGCGCCGCCGCCCGAGCCGGCCGACCGCGCGGGCATCACGGAGGATGCGCGGGAGCTGGCGCGAGCGCTCCAAGCCGTGCAGGCGGCGCCGGACGTGCGCGAGCTGCGCATCGCGGCGCTCCGCAAGGCGATCGCCGAGGGGCGGTATCAGCCGGACCCGCGCGAGATCGCGCGGAAGCTGATGGAGCGCGGGGGCTTCGACCCGGAAGGCACGAGCTGAGCGGTTCGCCCACGCGGGCGAGGTTCCGGTGCAGGACCTGACGGAGGCCGTTGCAGCGGCTCCCGGGCGCGAAACGGGGGTTGCCCTGATGCCGGCGGTGCGCGCGGCGGGGGTAGCCTGAGGGGGATGGTTGAACTTGCACCGAATGCCGGGCCTGGCGCCGGCGCGATTCGCCAGGAGGGGACGATTCCAGCCATGCCGCGGGTGCTGATCATCGACCGGGGGCTGCCGGGCGCGCTCGAGGGGCGCTCGCTGCTGGGCGACGGGCTCGAAGCGCACCTCACGGGCGACCCGGAGGCCGCCCTCGAGCGTGCCGCAGCGGACGTCTTCGACCTGCTCGTGCTCTGCGGGATGCCGGCCGAGGAGCAGGCGGAGCTGGCCGCCGCGTTTCACGTCCACCGCCGGTGGCGGCTCGTACCGGTCCTGTACGTGAGTGACCCCCAGGCGCCGGGCCTCACCATCCCGGCGACGTTCCGGCCGGAGGTGGACGGCATCGTGCGCGGGAGCCGGGCGAGCGCGGCGGTGGAGCGGCGGATCCGGGAGCTGGCGCGGGAAGGGGTTGCCGGCGCGGAGGCGGTCGTTGCGGGGCCGTTCGAGCTCGACCCGGTCCGGCTGCGGCTGCACAGCCCGGGCGGCGATATCGACCTGACCGAGCGCGAGGCGGAGGTGCTCTCGCTGCTGCTGGCGCGGCCGAACAGGACGGTCCCCGCGGCGGACATCATCGAGCGCGGCTGGGGCCTGGACGTCGACGAGCGGTCGCTCCAGATTCTCCGCCGGCACATTTCGAACATCCGGCGGAAGCTGGCGGAGACGGGCCAGCGGCGCGCGGTGCGGACGGTGCGCGGGACGGGCTACCGGTTCGAGGTGCGGGCCGGCTAGGCGCGGCCGCGGAAGGTCGGGTCGCTGGCGTCGATCCAGCAGCTGGCGAAGCGGTCCTGGTAGCCGTCGGTGGTATCGAGCGGGTAGCTCTTCACGTAGGGCCAGGCGAGGGCGACGACGCGCTCGCTGACGAGGTTCGCGCCGGGGTTGAGGGCGAGGATCCGCCGCTGGATTTCGTAGCCGAGGTCGCGGCGGGCGGCTTCGTTCAGTTCGAGGCGCTGCTTTTCGATGAGGGCATCGAGGTCCGGGTCGCGGAGGGGGAAGCTGTTGCGCGTGCCGGCGCTGTGGAAGTAGGGGTAGACCCAGTCGTCGAGGTCGATCCAGCCGGTATCGGGGCCGGCGGCGAAGGGCGCTTCGGCCGAGAGGAGCAGCCCGACGAGCTGGCTGAGGGGCATCGGGACGACGCGGATCTCGAGCCCGAGCGCGGCTTTGAGCTGGTCGCGGATGACGGAGCCGAGGCCGATGGCGCTTTCGGTGGCATCGACGACGAAGAGGGGGAGCGGGTCGGCGGGGAGCGTTTTTTCGGAGCGGAAGGCGTCGAGCGCCGCGCGGGCCTCGCGGAGGTCGGCTTCGCGGCCGCCGTCGCCGGGCCGGTAGCCGGGGATGACGGTGAGTTCGCTCTCGGGAAGCGTCCAGCGGGAGACGGGCCAGCTCACCCAGGGGCTGAGGCCGCCGGAGCCATCGAAGAACTTGCGGACCATCTCGCGGCGGTCGAGCGCCCAGGTGACGGCGTTCCGGAAGCGCTGGTCGTTGTAGGGGTGGTTGACCAGCGAGTAGCGGACGCTGAAGAACATCGAGTGGCCGACGGTGTATTCGACGAGCTGGGGCAGGGCGCGCTTCAGGTGGTCGGCGAGGGTGCGGTTCACGACGGCGACATCGAGCGCGCGGGTGCGGAGGCCGCTTTCGACTTCGGAGGTGGTGCGGGGCTGGACGAGGGAGATGCCGTCGAGGTAGGGACGGCGGTCGCCGCCGAACCAGGCGGGGTTGCGGCGGACGGAGGCGAAGCGCTGGTCGCTCCATTCGACCCAGAGGAAGGGGCCGCTGCCGACCTGGCGATCGAGGCTGATCTCCTGGCCGTCGGGCGCGAGCTCGGGCGCGACGATGAAGGAGGCGACGTCGGCGAAGAGGTGGTGGGCGGCCGCGATGGGCGCTTTGAGCTTGACGGTGATCGCCTGGGGCGAGGTGACTTCGAGGCTGTCGACGACGGACCACTGGGGGGCGCGGACGAAGGTGGTGTCGCCGCTCAGCTGGCGCTGGATGCTGAACTTGACATCGTCGGCGGTGACAGGGCGGCCGTTGAGGGGTGGGAGGTCGTGCCAGCGGGCCTGGGGGTTGATGCGGAAGACGAGGGTGAGCGGGTCGGGCCGTTCGGGCAAGGCAGCGGCGAGGTCGGCGGCGATGGTGCCCTGGGCCTGGTCCTGGTAGGTGAGGAGCCGGCTGAAGATCATCGCCTGGTGGCCATGGAGGGGGCCGGCCTGGGTCTTGTGCGGGTCGACGAAGGCGTCGCGCTCGACGAAGCCGGTATGGCGGAGGGTGTGGCCGTGGCGGCTGGAGAGGGCGGTCGGGGAGGGCGAGGGCGCCCGCGTCGGGTCGCCGGCCGGCGTCGGCGACGGGCCGAAGGGCGTGGGCTGCGGGCTCCCGCCGCGGGAGCAGGCCGCGGCCGCGGCAGCCGCGCCGAGGAGCGCGCCGCCCGCTCCGAGGAGGCGGCGGCGGGAGATGGTTCGCCCGCGCGGGGACGGTTCCGATGTCATGCTGGCTTTCATACTATGGCGAGGTGCCGCTATGGACCGGCAACGGCCGGTTCAGACGGCAGATTTCGACAGATTCGGGGGAAAGGAGCCGGGGAGATGACGCAGCGGTTGACGGAGCAGGCGATCGGCGAGGCGCTCGGCGCGCTGCCGGGCTGGGAAGCGGAGGGGGCGGACGCGATCCGCAAGACGTTCCGGCTGGCGGACCACATCGCGGCGCTCGGGTTCGTGGTGCGAGTCGCGGCGGCGGCCGAGGTGATGAACCACCACCCGGAGGTGGCGTGGGTGTACAACCGGGTAGAGTTCCGGCTCAGCACGCACGACGCCGGCGGCGTGACGGAGCGCGACATCGGGCTGGCGCGGCGAATCGAGGAGCTGGCCGCGAGCTGAAAGAACGAAACGGCCGCCCCCGAACGGGGGCGGCCGCGATGCCTGCCGACGGCGGGAGCCTAGATGACGCCGAGCGCTTTGCGGGCGCGGGTGACGATCTGCTTCTCTTCTTCGGTGAGTTCGGAGAAGTCTTTCACGACCTCGTTCTTGAGCGGGAAGATGTGGATGGCGTCCCAGCCGCAGACGTCTTCGCAGAGGCGGCAGCCTGTGCACTTCTTTTCATCGACGGTGGAGACGCCGAAGAAGTCGTCGATCCGGTCGGTGTGCTGGAGGCTGAGGGCGTCGAAGGGGCAGATGTTGATGCAGAGCTCGCAGCCAGAGCCGATGCACTTCTCTTCGATGACGACGGCGCGGGGCCACTGGTCCTTTTTGTAGGAGCGGCAGACGTTGCCGAAGGTATCGAGGATGGCTTCGGGCGGGCAGACGACGCCGCAGGCGCCGCAGTCGATGCAGAGGGTAGGGTCGATGACGTGGAGCTGGTTGCGCTCGCCGGTGATGGCGTTCGTCGGGCACCGCTTGGTGCAGGCGGTGCAGCCGATGCAGGTTTCGACGATGGAGTAGGGCACGAAGCGTCCCCCTGCGTGCGGGTGTGGAGGTCAGGATACCATGGCGGGGCGGGGTGAGGCGCGTCAGGGGAGGGCGGCGAGGAAGGCCTCGACGGCGGCGTTGAAGGCGGCGGGGTTGTCGATGTTGGCGGCGTGGCCCGCGCCGGGGACGACGACCTTTTGCGCGCCGGGGATCTTCGCGGCCATGTAGTCGGTGGCGCCGAGGAACGGCTCGTCGCGTTCGCCGACGAGGACGAGGGTGGGGACGCGGATGCCTTCGAGCGATTCGATGACGCGGGCATCGAACTGGGCGAGCATGCCGCGGGCGGCGAGAGCGAGCCCCCTCGCGCTGCGGTGCTGGGCGATGCGCACCTCAGCGCCGGGGCCGAGCGCCTCGAGGCCGCGGGTTTCGAAGGCGGCGGCGCGGGCTTCAGCGGTGCGGTTCCAGGCTTCGCGGCCGGCCGGGTTGCGGTAGCCGGGGCCGGTGTCGAACAGCATCAGGGCGCGGGTGCGCGCCGGGTGAGCGAGGTGGAAGGCGAGCGACATGTAGCCGCCGAGGGAGAGGCCGCCGATGACGGCGCGTTCGATGCCGAGGGCATCGAGGATGGCAGCCATATCGGCGACGGTGTGCGCTTCGGAGTAGCTGGCCGGGTCATCCGGGCTGTCCGACTGGCCGTGACCGCGCATGTCCCACGTGATGACGCGGTAGCGGGGAGCGAGGGCCTCGACCTGCCCCTGCCACATGCGGGAGGTGGCGGAGTAGCCGTGGCTGAGGAGGACGGGCGGGCCCTCGCCGTGGGCTTCGTAGAAGATGCGGACGCCGTCGCGGTCGATGAAGGGCACGGGGGCCTCCGGGCTCGGGGGATGGTGGCGGGGATTCTACGCGGGCGGCTGCAGCGCGTCAGAGCGGGCCGCGGGCGGCGAGTTCGCGGCCGAGGATGGCCTCGGCGGTGCCGTCGAACGGGAAGCGGCCGAGGCGAACCATGCGGAGGGCGCGGAGGATGCCGCACCACGCCGCGCGGCGGACGCCGGGCGGGTAGCCGAGTTCGGTGGCGCGGGCTTCGAAGACGTCGCGGTCGCGGACGTAGTGGTGGCCGCCGGGGAGGACGATGACATCGAGGTCGAGGTCGACGAAGTCGATGGTGCGGCCGGAGAGCCGGCCGGGGAGGGCAGCATCGCACTTGGCGTCGACGAAGCGGCCGAGGGGGTCGAACCAGTGGAGGACAGTGAGGGGACCGGTGAGGCCGATGCAGTGAATGCCGAACCCGGGCGTCTCGTCCGCATCTGGCGGGAGTTTGCGGTGGCGTTCGGCGTCGTGGAGGACGACGAGCCAGTCGCCGCCGCGGGCATCGACGAGGTCGCCCTCCCATTCGTAGCGGACGGCGCCGCCGTACTTGAGCTTGCGGACCACGACCGGGTTCGGCACGGGCTCAGGCGTCCGGCGCCGGGTGAGGGTGGCGCTTGAGGCCGGCCGCCTCGGCGGGCTCGAGGCAGGCAGCGAGCGCCTCCTTCAGCTCGGCGATTTCGGGGTAGCGGCCGGCGGCGCGGCGGGAGAAGACGCGTTCGCCATCGACGTCGATGTCGAAGTCGCCGCCGCCGGCCGGCACGAGCCGGAGGTCGGCGATGTAGTCGCCGAAGGTGTGGAGGAGCTCGTGCGCCGTCCAGAGGGCGCGGGGGAGGAAGTTGCAGCGGCGGCAGTAGGTGATGGTGACGGAGAGGCGGGTGGACACGGCCGGGCTCCGGGAACGGGCTACTGGCGCTTGTTGCCCCAGTGGTCCCAGTAGGTGACGTCTTCGACGGGCTTGCGGAAGCCGGCGCCGAACTTGCCGCGGGGCCAGCCCACCGGGATGAGGGCGGCGGTTTCGACGGTCTCGGGGATGCCGAGGAGCTTGCGGACGTCGTCCTGCCGGAAGCGGTGGAGCGTGGTGAGGGCAGTCCCGAGGCCGAGGGCGCGGGCTGCGAGCATCAGGTTCTGGACGGCGGGGTAGATGCTGGAGCCGGCGGTGATATCGGGCCGGGAGCCGGGGTCCATGAGGACGCAGGCGAGGATGAGGACCGGCACCTCGTGGAGGTGGTCGGCGAGGTACTGGGCGGAACGCATGACGCGCTCGTTGCTGGCGGCTTCATCGGGCGGGAGGCCGGGGCGGTTGCCGTAGCCGCTGGCGACGAGGCGGTCCCAGCCTTCCTTGTACCACTGCTGGAGCTGCTGCTTTTTCGCGGGGTCGGTGATGACGAGCCAGCGCCAGTTCTGGCGGTTGCCGCCGCTGGGGGCGCGGGTCGCGGCCCAGAGGATCTTCTTGATGTACTCCTCGGGGACGGGGTCCGGCTTGAGGCGGCGCATGGCGCGCTGGGTGCCGATGACTTCGAAGATGTCGGGTTCGACGACGGCCGGTTCGGACACGGGATACTCCAGTCGGGTGGCTGTGGGCCCGATCCTACAGGGTCAGCGGGCAGGCGCGAGGCCGCTATAATCCGCCGGCGATGTCGGAGCTGCCGCTGGCCGGGGTGCGGGTGTGCGACCTGACGTGGGTCATCGCGGGGCCGACGGCGACGCGCATCCTCGCGGATTTCGGGGCCGAGGTCATCCGGGTGGAGCACGGGCAGGCGGCGGACCCGATCCGGTTCGGGCGGCCGATCGCGGGCGAGCGGCCGACGCTGAACAACTCAGGGTTTTTCAACTACTTCAACCGGAACAAGAAGAGCGTGCTGCTGAACGTCCGCCACCCGCTGGGGATGGAGGTGCTGCACCGGCTCATCGCCGTGAGCGACGTGGTCATCGAGAACTTTTCGAGCGGCGTGCTGGAGTCGTGGGGGCTGGACTACACGGCGATGCGGGGGATCAACCCGGGCGTGATTTACTGCTCGATTTCGGGGTTCGGCCATACGGGCCGGGACCGGCATTTCACGACGTGGGGGCCGACGGCGCAGGCGCTGAGCGGGCTGACGCTCATGTCGGGGCTGCCGGGCAAGCCGCCCGCCGGCTGGGGGTATTCGTATCTCGACCATACGGCGGGGTATTACGCCGCGATCGCGGTGATGATGGCGCTCCATCACCGGAACCGGACCGGCGAGGGGCAGGCGATCGACATCGCGCAGGTGGAAACGGGGATGGTGCTGACCGGGCCGGCGGTGCTGGATTTCACGGTGAACGGGCGGAGCTGGCTGCGGGAGGGGATGCCGCCGGGGAACCGGGCGTGGGAGCCGCGCATCGCGCCGCACAACACGTACCCGTGCGCCGGGGAGGACCGCTGGGTCGCGGTCGCGGTGCGGAGCGATGCGGAGTGGGAGGCGATGCGGCGGGCGATGGGCGAGCCGGGCTGGGCCGCCGACGCGCGGTTCGCGGCGAACGCGGGGCGGCTCGCGCACGAGGACGAGCTCGACGCCCGCATCGCGGAGTGGACGCGGGAGCGGGACGCCGAGGCGGTGATGGAGACGCTGCAGGCCGCCGGGGTGCCGGCGGGCGTGTGCCAGACGGCGGGCGACCGGGTAGAGCGCGACCCGCAGCTGCGGGCGCGCGGCTGGTGGACGGCGATGCCCCATCCTGAGCTCGGCGAGTCGGGATTCGACGGCGTGGCGCCGCGGCTGTCGCGGACGCCCGGAACGAACCGGACGGCCTCGCCGCTCATGGGCGAGCACACGTTCGAGGTGATGACCGGCACGCTGGGCATGAGCGCCGAGGAGTACGCGGAGCTGGAGGCGATGGGGGTGTTCATGTGAGCGGGCCGCTGACCGGGCTGCGGGTGCTCGAGCTGTGCGGGCCGATGGGGCAGTACGCGGGCAAGCTGCTGGCCGACATGGGCGCCGACGTCGTGAAGGTGGAGCCGCCGGACGGCGGGGAGGCGCGCCGGGTGGGCCCGTTCGTGGACGACGTGCCGGGGCCGAACCGATCGCTGAGCTTCTGGTACGGCAACACGAACAAGCGGTCCGTCGTGCTCGATTTCGGCGAGGACGGCGACCGGGAGACGTGGCGGCGGCTGGTCTCGGCGGCCGATATCGTCATCGAGGACCGGCGGCCGGGCGAACTGGACGCGTCGGGGATGGGCTACCGGGCCCTCGGGGCGGCCAACGCCGGGCTCATCTGGTGCGCCATCACGCCGTTCGGGCAGGACGGGCCGTGGGCGGCGTTCGCGGCGACGGACCTCGTTTCGCTGGCGCTCGGCGGAGCGATGATGATGAACGGCTACGACCCGGAGGACGCGCCCGGGGCGCCGCCCATCCGCGGCCACGGCGACCAGGGCTACGCGACGGGCTGCCATTACGCCGTGCAGGGCATCCTCGCGGCGCTGCTCTGGCGGGACCGCACCGGCGAGGGCCAGTTCATCGACTGTTCGGTGCACGAGGCCGTGAGCAGCACGACCGAGGTGGCGCTGCCGTACTGGTTCACGCAGCGCGTGAACGTCATCCGGCAGACGGGGCGGCACGCCGCGGCGAGCCGGACCGAGCGGTGGCTCCAGCGGGCGGCCGATGGGCGGTGGACGCTGATTTTCGGGGTGGGGCGAGACAACGCGAGCTGGAAGCGGATCAAGGCGTGGTTCCAGTCGAAGGGGTTCGGCGGGCAGTTCGACGAGCCGCGGTTCGACGACCCGGCGGCGCGGCAGCCGGGCCGGGGGAGCCCGGAGGCGGCGGAGATCTTCGCGGAGCTCGAGCGGTTCATCGCGGCGCACCCGGCGGAGGAGGTGTATCGCGGCGGGCAGGAGCGCCGGCAGGCGTGGGGCGTGGTGCGGAGCCCGGAGGAGAACCTGGCGGACCCGCACTGGGAGGACCGGCGGTTCTGGGTCGAGGTCGAGGGGGAAGGGCGGGAGGGGCAGCCGGTGCGGATGCCGGGGGCGCCGTACCGGTTCAGCGCGACGCCGTGGGCGCTGCGGCGGCCGGCACCGAAGCTCGGCGAGCACACGGCCGAGGTGCTGCGGGAGTGGCTCGGGGTCGAAACATGACCGATACGCGGCGATAACGGGGAGTTCATCGGGATTCGGGACACTGTGGCCATCGGGACGTTCCCGAGGCAGCCGCCTCCCCTGTCCCCTCCGGGCGCGCTGCAGTGTGAGGGCCCGGCGTTCGGTGCCGCCGGGCCCTCCTTCTTTCTTCTTTCGGCGCGGCCCGTGCGATCCGGGTGATTCGGGAACGTATTTGCCCCGATTCGCAGCGAAAGGACGCGCGAGCGTGAAGATTCGGTAGCAGCGGCTGACGGGAGCGGGCGGCGGGGGTACGGTGGGAGCCTGCGACATGTGCTGTTCACGCCGCCGTCATGCGGGCGTCACAGCCGGGCCGCAGGATGACGCCATCGCTGGGGGTGACACCGATGGTCGAGGGTGCAGGTTCGAACCGTGTTTCGCTCTACGAGCTGCTGCGGGCGCGGCACGTGCCGCTGCGGGAGGTGAGCGCGCTCGGCGTCGACCGGGACGACCTCGGGGCGCCGGTGCTGACGGCTGCGCGGCGGGCGGGCCTCAGCCCGGAGCGGCTGGCTGCGGCGCTCGGGCGCGCGGAGACGGCGCAACGGGACGCGGCTGCGGTCCGCTGAGGGTCGGGTTTCGTTATGGAATCTTGACTTCCTGGCCGACCTGGAGGAGGCAATCGGCGGTCAGGCCGTTCGCCGCGATGAGCTGCTGGACCGTGACGCCGTAGCTGGCGGCGATGTCGGCGCAGGTATCGCCCGGTTTGACGACGTAAACCTTGCCAGAAGCGCCGGATGACCCGCCGCTGGAGCGCGGGACGGTGGGCGTCGGCCGGACGGTCGGGTTCGAGGTGAGGCCGCCGGCGGTGCCGGTCACGGGCGTGGGCGTCGGGGCAGGGATGATGAGCGAATCGCCGACGCGGAGGTTATCGCAGGCGGCGGGGTTCGCCCTGATGAGGGCGTCGAGGCTGATGCCTTCGGCGGCGGCGATGGCGGAGCAGGTGTCGCCGGCTTTGACGGTGTAGGTCTTGCGCGGCGTGGCGGTGGCGGTGCCGCCGACAGGGGTGATGGCGGCCTGGCTGCCGCCCTCGAGGATGACCTGGTTGCCCTGGATGCGGTAGAGGACGGGGTTCTGCATCGGCGTGGCGGTCGGGACGCGCGCGGGGTCGGTGATGCGCTCGCCGGCGGCCGATTCGGGCTGGCCGCCGCCGCCGCAGGCCGCGGCAGCGAGGCCCGCGAGGAGCGCGGCTCCGGTGAGGAACGCGATGAGGCGGCTGGAGAGCGGGCGGCGCATGGACTCCATGCTCATGCCGGGCACCGGGTCAGTCAACCTCGCGCAGGAGGTCGCTGATGAGGAGGTAGGCCGCGTCGCCGACCCGGTCGAGGATGCTGCGGTCGATGGCGGCGGCAACGTCCTGCGGGGAGTGGATGGTCGAGAAGTCGCCCGAGGTGAAGAAGACGACCTCGACGCCGGCGTCAGCGAAGCTCATGTGGTCGCTGCCGGAATTGGGCGGCAGCTGCGAGGGGACCGCCTCGATGCCGGCGGCGCTGGCGAGCGCGATCGCGCGCGCGGCCGCGGGCGTATCGCCGATGACTTCGACCTGGCGGCCGATGCCGGTGACATCGAGGTTGACCATGTAGCGGGGCAGCTGGCCGGCGGCGCGGAGGCGTTCGACGAGGGCTTTGCTGCCGTGGAGGCCGGACTCCTCTGCGCCGAAGAGGGCGAAGCAGAGGCCCGGTTTCGGACCCCCGAGGGCAAAGGCGCGGGCGAGTTCGAGCACGTTGGCGGTGCCGCTGGCGTTGTCGTTCGCGCCGGGCGCACCGGGGACCGTATCGAAGTGGCCGCCGACGATGATGGCGCACGAGGCGTTGCCGGGCGGCCGCGCGATGACGTTGTACGCCTGCGTGGCGCCGACGGTCGGGGGCGCCTCGATGGTCAGCGTTCGGCCGGCGCGGGCGGCCTCGAGGAGCGCGGCGCCGTCTTCCTGCGAAACCGAGACGACCGGGAAGCGGGCAGCCAGCGTGAGGTTGCCGGAGAAGGGGCCGGGCCGGTTGTTCACGACGATGAGCCCGAGAGCGCCGGCCGCGGCGACGTTTTCGTACTTGGTGCCGAAATTCAGGACGCCGCGCTCGGCGACGGCGATGCGGCCGGTGAGGTCGCGCCCGGCGATGCCGGCATCGTCGGCGAGGCCGACCTCGATGGCGGGGGCTTCGACGGTGCCGCCGGGGCTGCCGGCCATGGTCAGGGCTTCGATGGCGCGGCCGTCGAGGCGGACTTCGCCGACGCTGAACGGGTCGTTTTCGAAGGTGAACGGCATGCGTTCGACCTCGTAGCCGTAGGAGGCGAGCTGCGCTTCGAGGTACTCGACGGCGCGGATCTCGGCGGGGGTGCCGGCGACGCGCGGCTCGCGGGCGAGGGCTTCGACGTGGGCGAAGGCGAGGTCGCCGTCGTGGCCTTCGGGGCCGGAGGCCTGCCCGTGCGGCGGGGTGACGGCCGGCTGGCCGGGCGGCGTGGCGGCGGCGGGGGAAGCCGGGGCCACGGGTGCCGGGGTGTCGGCCGGGGCGGCGGCCGGCGGCGCGTCACTGGAGGAACAGGCGAGCGCGAGCAGCCCCAGCAAGGCGGGCGCGACGAGCGCGAACGGTGCGCGGCGAGTCACGTTCGCAGGGTACGGGGAGGGCCCGTAAAGCGCGCGGGAAGGCGGTCAGCGGCGGCGGAAGGGGTTCTTGAAGCGGCTGCCCCGGTCGGGCGGGCCGTAGTCGATGTAGCGGTCCCGCCAAAAGACCTGCCCCGGGCGGCCGCCGCGCGCCGCGCCTGCCGGGCGGTTGCGGAAGGAGAGGAGGAAGGCGGCGATGAAAATGACGACGCCGGCGAAGGAGAGCCAGATGAGCGGAGACCAGAACATCGCGAGAAAGAGGCCGGCGATCATGATGCCGGCGCCGGAAAGGAGCAGGGAGGCGGGGTTGACGGCGGGGAGGGACGGCTTCGGGAAGGAGCGGCGCTTCCTGCGCTGGCGGCGGCGCTCTTCGAGGGAGATCGGCTGGCGGCCGCCTTCGGGGAGCTCGTTTTCGAGCTTCGCGAGCAGCTCTTCGATCTCGCGCTCGATGCGGTCAGCCATGACGCTTCCACCGTAGGACATTCGGCGGCGCGCGTCGATGGGTTCGCGGTCAAGAACCGGGTGCGGCGGGCTGCAGGATGGCGCGGACGCGGGGCAGGAGGAGGTCGACCCAGCGCGCGTACATCGCCGCGGAAGGATGGAGGCCGTCGGCCGCGAGGAGGGCCGGGTCGGCGGCGGCTTCGCGGGAGACCGCCGTGACGTCGAGCCACCCCGCGCCGGCGGCCTCCGCGGCGGCGCGGTTGACGGCGTTGAAGGTGTCGATCGCGGCCGCGATAGCGGCGCGGTCGCGGCCGGCCGCGAAGGGGGTGACGCCCCAGTCGGGAATCGAGAGCACGATGACGCGGCGGGCATCGCCGACGGCGAAACTGACGGCGCGGCGGAGGAGGCTATCGATGCGCCCGCGGTAGGCGGCATCGGCCGGGAGGCCGCGGTACTGGTCGTTGACGCCGATGAGGAGGGTGATGAGGTCGAAGGAGCCAGCCGGCGGGCCAGCGTCGATAGCGGTGGCGAGCTCGGCGGTGGTCCAGCCGGTCGTCGCGATGATGCGCGGCGGGTCGAGGTCGAGCCCTTCGGCGCGGAGACGGGCGGCGAGCTGCTCGGGCCAGCGCTCGTGCGAGGCGACGCCCTCGCCGATGGTGTACGAGTCGCCGAGGTGGAGGAGGCGGAGGGGCACCGCTGGAATTTTCAGATATCCGACGGGAGATGTCGCCTTCGAACGACACACTCGTCAGTACCTTCGAGGGAGGCGAAGCAATGACGAGCTACGGTAATGGCCGGGGCAAGTCGTTCGGTTCGCGGATAGCTGGAATCCTGCTGGGCCTGATCCTGACCTTCGTAATCCTAGGAATCCTGGGAACGCTAGCGGACGTTGCTTACGCAGCCGGGCTTTGGCCGATCGGCGCAGTACTGCGAGTCGCGATGCTCGTCACATTTGGCGCCTGGCTCGTGAGCCTGTTCCGCTGGTAGTTTCGGCGGTTTGGCTGTTGGCAGGGGGCCAGTTAGAGCTCGGCTTTGACGCGCTCGGCGAGGGCGCGGGTGAAGCCGACGGTGGCGGCGATCTCGTCGACGTCGGCTTCGCGGATGGCTTTGACGCTGCCGAACTTCTTGAGAAGCGCCTTCTTCCGCTTCGGGCCGATGCCGGGGATGGTGTCGAGGGCGCTCTGGATACTGGACTTGCCGCGGACCTGGCGGTGGAAGGTGATGGCGAAGCGGTGGGCTTCGTCGCGGATGCGCTGGACGAGGAACAGGGCTTCGGAGCCGCGCGGGAGGATGATCGGCTCGTCGTCATCGGGGACGAAGATCTCTTCGTGGCGCTTGGCGAGGCCGACGACCGGGATGTGGTGGACGCCGAGCTCCTGCATGACCTCGCGGGCGGCTGAGAGCTGGCCTTTGCCGCCGTCGATGATGACGAGGTCGGGGAGGTCCCAGGTGTCGGCGGCGGGCGCCGTGGATTCGCCCTCATCGCCGGCGGCTGCGGCGGCGGTGCGGGCGTGGCGGCCGAAGCGGCGGCGGAGCACCTCCTGCATGGTCGCGAAGTCGTTCGCGCCCTGGACGGTCTTGACGCGAAAGCGGCGGTACTGGTTCGGCGCCGGGCGGCCATCGACGAAGACGACCATGCTGGAGACGGGGCTGGCGCCCTGGATGTTCGAGTTGTCGTAGCACTCGATGCGGCGGGGGACGGCAGGCAGCGAGAGCTCTTCGCGGAGCTGGTCGAGCGCCTGCTCGGTCTTGCTGGCGTCGGCCAGCCAGCGGACGCGCGCGAGGGCGAGGGCTTCGCGGGCGTTTTCGGCGGCGAGGTCGACGAGGCGGCGCTTCTCGCCGCGGGCGGGGACCCGGACTTCGACGCGGGCGCCACGCTTTTCGGTGAGGAGGGCTTCGATGGCGGCGCGGTCGTCGGGCTCGAGCGGAACGGCGACGAGCTTCGGGGTGTACTGGGCGCCCTCGTAGTACTGGAGGAGGAAGTTGGCGAGGACGGCGGCGTCGGACTCGTCGCGGACGCCGGCGAGCATGAAGCTGTCGCGGCCGATCATCTGGGTGCCGCGGATGAAGAAGACCTGCACGCAGGCGTCGTCGCCGTCACGGGCGAGGCCGAAGACGTCGGCGTCCTCGTGGCGGGTGGTGGCGACGTGCTGGCGCTCGACGGTGCGCTCGATGGCGCGGAGCTGGTCGCGGAGCTGGGCGGCGCGTTCGAACTCGAGGCGCTCGGCGGCTTCGTCCATCTGGGCGCGGAGCCGGCGGAGGACGTCGTCGGCCTTGCCTTCGAGGAAGAGGATGACCTGCTGGATGACCTCGTCGTATTCCTCTTTCGTGCAGTAGGCGGTGCAGGGCGCGATGCAGCGCTTGATGTAGTAGTCGAGGCAGGGGCGCGGGTCGCGGCCGGTGATCTCCTTGGTGCAGGAGCGCCAGGGGAAGAGCTTCTTGGTGAGGTCGAGCGCGGCGCGGACGGACCCGGCGCTGGCGTAGGGGCCGAAGTACCGGGCCCCGTCGTTTTCGATGCGGCGGGTGATGGTGACGCGGGGCCAGGGGTTCTGGAGGTCGATTTTCAGGTAGGGGTACCGCTTGTCGTCCTTGAGGCGGATGTTGAAGAAGGGCTGGTGGCGCTTGATGAGGGTGGCCTCGAGGAGGAGGGCCTCGCCGGGGTTGGAGACGACGATGTACTCGAAATCGTCGACCTGTTCGCGGAGGGCGCGGGTTTTCGGCTCGAGGCCGTGGGGCGAGCCGAAGTAGGAGCGGACGCGGTCGCGGAGCTTCGCGGCTTTGCCGACGTAGATCACTTCGCCGGCGGCGTTGCGCATGATGTAGACGCCGGGCCGGGCCGGGAGCGCGGCGAGCTGTTTCCGCAGCTTTTCGGAGATAGTGGAGGAGGCCACGGTTCCAGTGTAGCGAGGGGCCGCGGCTTCAGAGGATGCCGAGGAGTTCGAGGGCGGAGCGGGCGGCGAGGCGGTGGAGCTCGACCCGGCGCTCGAGGGGCTGGTCGAGCTGGCCCATCTCGACGAGGACGGGCGTGAGGCCGGGCACGTGGCCGCCGGCGGCGAGGGAGCTGCGGCCGCGGTTCGGCTGGCCAGCGGGGACCGGCGTCGCGGGGCGCCCGAAGCGCGTGCCGTCGCGGACGATCATCTGCTCGCGGCGGGAGACGAGCGGGTTCATGCGGTCGGCGAGCTGCTGACCGAAGGCGGACTGGAGGGGGCCGGGCCCGACGGTGATGGTCTGGCCGAGGGCGCCGGTGCCGGTGCCGGGGAGCTCGGCGTAGAAGGCCCACGATTCGTGGAGGTCGAGCAGGAGGCTCACGGAGTGCTCGCGGGCGGCTTCGAGGATGTGAAAGGCCATCCGCTCCATCGCGAGGGGGCTCGCCGGGTCGCCGGGGTAGAGGCGGTTGAGGTCGCCGATGTCGTCGAAGGTGCGGACGAAGGCGGCGATGGCGGTGACGTTGGCGCGGGGGAGGACGAGGAGGGTGCCGGCGGCGGGCTGCCAGGCGGCGATGTCGTCGGCGGCGAGCCAGGCGCCGGGCTCGTTGCCGTGGACCCCGCCGAGGACGAAGGCCGCCGGGCCGGCGACGCCGGAGTGATGGATGACGAGCGCGGTTTCGTGGGGCGTGCCCGGCATGAGGAGCCGGGTCTCGGTGCCGCGGGGAGTGGGTGTGGGGGTCGGGGTGGGGGATGGCGGGGGAGGCACTGCCGTCGAGAGTGCGGCACTGGACGTTCCAGCCGGTTCGGCGGCGTCCGCGGGCGGCGGCCCGGGCACGGGGCTGGCGCCGCCGCGGCAGGCGGCGAAGAGACCGGCAGCCGGGAGCGCGGCGAGGAGGCGGCGGCGAGTGAGCATCCGCGCCATGGGGGCAGCATACGGCCCGCTTCGAGGAGGCGGGGTAAAGCGGAGCCGGCTCAGGGCGTCGGGGCAGCGCCGAGGGCGGCGGTGACCTGCGCGTCGGTCACATGGGGGAAGCTGCGGTACCAGAGGCCGACGGCGTAGAACGGGTCGGGCGTGCGGAGGGCGAGGCATTCGATGCCAGGGTAGCGGGCCGCGAGCTCGTCGCAGGCGCCGGGCGGCGCGACGGGCACCGCGACGACGATGCGGGCCGCCCCGAGGGCCTGCACGGCTTCGATGGCGGCGCGCATGGAGGCGCCGGTCGCGAGGCCGTCGTCGACGAGGACGGCCGTGCGGCCCCGGAGATCGAGCGGGGGCCGGCCGGCGCGGTAGGCAGCTTCGCGGCGTTCGAGTTCGGCCTGCTCCTCGCGGGCGACGGCGTCGACCTGGGCCGGGGTGAGCTGGAGTTCGGCGACGACGTCGGGGTTGAGGACGCGGATGCCGCGGGCGATGGCGCCGAAGGCGAGCTCGGGCTGGCCGGGCACGCCGAGCTTGCGGACGACGAGGACATCGAGCGGGAGCCCGAGGGTGCGCGCGGCCTCGGCGGCGACGATGACACCGCCGCGCGCGAGGCCGAGGAGGACGGCATCGGGCGGGAGGCCGAGGCGCCGGAGCGCCTCCCCGAGGGCGCGCCCGGCCTCGCGCCGGTCGGCGAAGCGTTCAGCCATGCGGGGAGTGTGCGCGGGCGCCGCGGGTGCGTCGAGGTGCGAACGGCGCGGCTTTGGCGGGCCGGCGGGCCGGGGTTCAGTCGGCGAGGACGCCTTTCGCGGCGAGGCGGGTGCGCAGCTCGTCGAGGGAGGGGATGGGCTTGCCGTCGAGGCTGTCGATGGCGTCGATCACGTCATCGGAGAAGTCGCCGGTGAAGGCGATTTCGAGGAGGTCGGAGCGGTCGGGCTGGAGGCCCTGCTCGAAGAGGGGGCCGGCGAGGCGGACGATTTCGTTCCAGGATGCTGCGGGCACGGGCGGTCTCCGGGTGGTGATAGGACCGCGTGGGGAGCCACCCGGTCGATGCAGGACGGACGGGGTCAGCGGCCGCCGAAGGCGTCGCCCTCGAGCGGGCGGTCGTAATCGATGTAGGGCGGCCAGAGGGATTCGAGCTCTTTGCGGATGGGGTCGCCCTCGGGGAGGTAGCGCTGGAACTGCGGCTCGACGTCGCGCCGGACCCAGCCCTTGCCGATGGTGTCCTTCTTGATCTTGTCCTGGAGGAGCATGAGCCCGGTCAGGAGGGATTCGGGGCGGGGCGGGCAGCCGGGGACGTAGACGTCGACCGGCAGGAGGGTGTTGACGCCGGGCGTGACGCTGTAGGCGTAGGCGAAGGGGCCGCCCATGATGGCGCAGCCGCCCATGGCGAGGGCCCACTTGGGCTCGGGCATCTGGAGCCAGATGCGGCGGACGGCGGGGGCCATCTTCCAGGTGACGGTGCCGGGCACGATGAGGAGGTCGGCCTGGCGTGGCGAGGCGCGGAAGATCTCAGCGCCGAAGCGGGCGATGTCGTACCGCGGGGCGGCGGTGGCGATCATCTCCATGGCGCAGCAGGCGAGGCCGAACATGCAGGGCCAGAGCGACGAGCTGCGGGCCCAGTTGAGCACCTGATCGACGCTCGTGACGAGGATGTTCTGCTGGACTTCCTGCTCGACGTCGCTCTCGGTGCGCAGGGGCAGGGGCTGGTAGACCTTGTTCGGCTGTGCCATCGCTCGTGCAGTCTATCACAAAGGGGGCGCGGCCCGCGTGAGCGGGTGCGCCCGGTCAGCTAGCGGCGGATGAAGGACTGGCCGTCGTTGATCGGCTCGTCGATGAAGATGTCGCCGTTGCGGATCTTGATGTTGTAGCCGCAATCGGGGTTGGTGCAGACCCACGCTTTGAAGTGGATGGGCGCGCCCTGGCTGCCGAAATCGGAGAAGGGCACGAGATCCCCGTAATCACATTTGCGGCATTTCGGAAACTGATACATCCCTTTCCTCCCCCAAAGTCGGGGATACTATGGCACGGCTGTCGGAAGGAGCAAGAGGAGGGAACGGGGAGCGGGGAACGGGGAACAGGCAACCGGCAAACGAAGGTCAGGGGCGGCTGACGCGGCGGAGGAACTGGCGGGCGCGCTCGGTGGCGGGCGCGGAGAAGAACTGCGCGGGCGGCGCTTCCTCCTGGATGACGCCCTCGTCCATGAAGATGATGCGCCGGGCGGCCTCGGCGGCGAAGCCCATCTCGTGGGTGACGGCGACCATGGTCATCCCGGCGGCGGCGAGGTCGCGCATGACAGCGAGCACCTCGCCGACGAGTTCGGGGTCGAGCGCGCTGGTGGCTTCGTCGAAGAGCATGAGGCGGGGCTGCATGGCGAGGGCGCGGGCGATGGCGACGCGCTGCTGCTGGCCGCCGGAGAGCTGGGCCGGGTAGGCATCGAGCTTGCTGCCGAGACCGACCCGTTCGAGGACGGCGGCGGCGCGCTGGCGGGCTTCATCACGGGAGAGGCCGAGCACGTGGACCGGGGCCTCCATCACGTTGCCGAGGGCGGTGAGGTGGGGGAAGAGGTTGAACCGCTGGAAGACCATGCCGATGCGGGCCCGCACCCGGGCGATCTCGGCCTCGGGGGCTTCGACGAGGCGGCCGCCCTTGTCGCGGTAGCCGACGAGGCGGCCTTCGAACAGGACACGGCCGCTGTCGACGCGTTCGAGGTGGTTGATGCAGCGGAGGAGGGTGGACTTGCCGGAGCCGGACGGGCCGAGGATGGCGACGACTTCGCCCTCGGCGACGCTCATGGTGATGCCGCGGAGGACTTCGGTGCGGCCGAACCGCTTGTGGACGTCTTCGAGCTGGAGGAGCGGGCCGGGCGCCGGGTCGGTCATAGTCATTCCTTCGCGCCGAAGCTGAGCCAGCGGCGGCCTGGGCCAGGGCCGAAGCTGGCCGCGCCATAGCGGTGTTCGAGCCACGACTGGAAGACGGAGCCGATGGTCGTGAGGATGAGGTACCAGCCGCTGGCGATGATGAGCCACTCGAAATAGAGCAGCGTCGACGAGTACTGGAGCTTGGCCACGAGGAAGAGTTCGCGGACGGAGATGAGGGAGACGAGCGACGAATTCTTCAGCATGGCGATGAATTCGTTGCCGGTGGGCGGGATGATGACGCGGAGGGCCTGGGGGAGGATGATGCGGCGCATCGCAAGGCGGTGCGTCATGCCGAGGGCGCGGGCGGCTTCCATCTGGCCGGGGTCGACGGACTGGATGCCGGCGCGGACGATCTCCGTCATGTAGGCGCCTTCGTTGATGGCGAGGGCGAGGATGCCGGTCTGGAACGGGGAGAGCTGGCCGTTCCACGGCGCCCAGGAAGGCCAGGCCTGGGGAAGGGCGAAGTACCAGAAGACGATCTGCACGAGGAGCGGCGTGCCGCGGAAGAACCAGATATAGCCGAGGGAAGCGCCCCGCAGGACGGGCTGGCGGGAGACGCGGGCGAGGGCGAAGAGGGTGCCGAGGAGGATGCCGAGCGCCATGCCGATGACCGAGAGCTGGAGCGTCATCCAGACGCCCCGGAGGACGATCTCGGAGAAGAAGTTCTGGGCGATGTAGGTCCAGTCGACGGCGAGCGCGGGCACGGCGGGTTCCCCGGGGCGGCGGCGTTCCCCCGGGGCGGCGGCGCGCCCCGGGGAACGGCCGGGTGTTACTTCAAAGCGCCGGCTTCGAGGCCCCAGTAGCTCAGGATGGCGTCGTACTTGCCGCGCTGGCGCATCTGGACGAGCGCCTGCTGGAGGGCGTCGCGGACTTCGGTGTCATCTTTGCGGACGGCGATGCCGTAGGGCGCGGTGTTGTACTGCTCGCCAACGACCTGGGTGCCTTTCACCTGGCGAGCGCCGTAGGCGGCAACCGGGAAGTCCATGAGGGCGGCGTCGGCGCGGCCGCTGGCGACGGCACTGATGGCATCGGTGTTCTGTTCGAACGTCGAGATTTTGATCTTCTGGGCGCACTTCGCGTTCTGCTCTTCGGCCTCGTCGATCTGGATGGTGCCGACCTGGATGGCGACGGTCTTGCCGCAGAGGTCTTCGATGGTGGCGATCTTCTCGGGGTTTCCGGCTTTGACGAGAATGCCGGAGCCGGCGATGAGGTATTCGACGAAGTCGACCTGCTGCTTGCGCTCATCGGTCACGGTCATCGAGGACATGATGACGTCGGTCTTCTTGCTGGTCAGCGACGCGATGATGACGTCGAAGGACGTGTTCTGGACCTCGAGCGTGACGCCCCAGGCGTCGGCGATGCAGCGGGCGAGGTCGATATCGGCGCCGATGGGCTCGTTCGTTCCAGCCCGGACGAACTCCATCGGGGCGTAGCTGAGGTCGCTGGCGACGACGAACTTGCCGGCGGCCTTGATGCGGGCCGGCGCGGTGAGGCCGAGGTCGGTGCAGGTGACGTTGGCGGAGACGAGGTCGGGTGCGGAGCTGCCGCTGTCATCATCGTCACCGCCGCAGGCGGCGAGGGCGAGGCCGGCGGCGGCGAGGCTGCCGAGCAGGAGGGTGAGGAGCGGGAAGCGGGGCACGGATCGGCACCTCCTCGGAGAATGGTGGGAACTATGGCACGACGGCGCGGGATGGGGAAGGTTGGAGGTTGGGCGGGGGTGGTTGGTACCATGCGGGCTTTGGGATTTGGGAACTGGAGAGGCCTGAATGTCTGCTACTGCAGTCACGGTGCGGGTGCCGGCGACGAGCGCGAACCTCGGTGCGGGGTTCGATTGCCTCGGGCTGGCGCTCGATATGTTCGCGTCGGTCACGGTGACGTTCTGCGAGGCGGAGCAGCCGCCGACGGAGGACGTGGGCGAGAAGATGGTGCTCTCGGCGGTGCGGCACGCGTACCAGCGGCTGGGGAAGCCGATGCCCGGTGTACGCGCCCGCTACCAGGTCGCCATCCCGCTCGGGCGGGGGCTCGGCGCGAGCGCGGTGGCGCGGGTCGCGGGCCTGCTCGCGGTGAACGAGTTCGAACGGGGGCCGTTCGACGAGCAGGCGCTGCTCGACATGGCCAGCGACCTCGAGGGGCACGGCGATAACGCCTGCCCGGCGCTGTTCGGCGGGCTGCAGGTGTGTGTGCAGGGCACGGACGGGCACTACGTGCGGGCGGCGGCGCGGTTCCCGGCCGAGGCGCACATCGCGCTGCTCATCCCGGACCATTCGATGCCGACGAAGGAAGCGCGGAAAGCGCTCCCGGAGGTGTATTCGAAGGCGGACACGGTGCACAACATCGGGCGGGCGGCGCTGTTCGTCGCGGCGATGGCGTCGGGGCGGCTGGAGCTGCTGGCGGAGGCGACGGATGACCGGGTGCACCAGCGGCAGCGGGCCTCGCTCTTCCCGCCGCTGTTCGACATCTTCGCGGCGGCGCGCGGGGCCGGCGCCTATGCGGCCTGGCTGAGCGGGGCCGGGAGCTCGGTGGCGGCCATCTGCCCGGAGGAGCCGGCGCGCGCGGTGGCGAACGCGATGCTGGCGACGGCGAAGGCCGCAGGCTACGACGGGCGGGCGCTGGTGACGCGGATCGCGAAGGAGGGCGCCACCGTGTCGCGCGTGGAGCTGGTCGACGCGTGATGCAGATTCGGTGGGCCGGGCCGGGCGACCTCGAGGTCATCATCGAGCTCATCCGGGCGCTGGCTGAGTACGAGCGCGAGCCGGAGGCGGTCCGGCTGGTGCCGGAGGTGCTGGCAGGGCACCTGTTCGGCGAGCGGCCCTACGCGGAGGTGCTGCTGGCGGAGGATGCGGAGGGGGTGCAGGGGTTCGCGCTCTTCTTCCACACGTTCAGCACGTGGGAGGGACGGCCCGGCATCTGGCTGGAGGATCTGTTCGTGCGGCCCGGGGCGCGCGGACGGGGCTACGGGCGGGCGCTGCTGGCGCGGCTGGCGGCCATCGCGGGCGAACGCGGCTGCGCCCGGCTGGAGTGGGCCGTGCTCGACTGGAACGCGCCGGCGATCGGCTTCTACCGGGCGCTGGGAGCGGTGCCGCTGGATGAATGGACGACCTACCGGCTCACGGGCGAGGCGCTGGCGCGGCTGGGGGATGAGGGGCGGCGCGGCGCGACGTAGGGGGAAATGCTGAGTGACTGGCGAATCAAAGGTTGGTTTGGTGGCGTGACACGGTGGTATAGTGGCCGACGGTGCCGGCGGGGTCCTGGCAGCGCTGCTGCCGGGGGCATCGTGACGCTTCCCCGTGACCAACACTGCGAGCTGGAGGACGGTCGCCCTTGACCGAGCCACTCCAGGTTGGCCAGTTCGCGATCGTGGATCACGAACCGGTCGACCGGGGGCCGAACGCCGGGACGTTCCACGGCCGGGGCCCCGCCGACGACCGCGTGGAACTGTTCATCGTGGCCGAGGGGACGACGCCCGCGGGCGAGGCCTTCGCCGGCCACGTCGTCTCGGCGATGGGGCAGGCGCTGGCCGGCCTCGACATGAGCCTGACGGGCATCCTGCGGCGGCTGTTCGCCGAGGCCGAGCGGGTCGTTTTGGACTGGAACCGGAAGAGCATCGCGCAGCACCGGGTAGCGCTGGGGATCAGCTGCCTCGCGCGGCGCGGCGGACAGGTCGTGCTGGGGCAGGCGGGGCCGGCGGCGGCGGTCGCGGTGCACGGCGGGCGCTCCGAGGTGCTCCGGCCGGAGCCGCCCTTCGACCAGCCGATCGGGAGCGGACGCGGGCCCGGGCCGCTGCTGCGGCGGCTGGCCTTCGAACCCGGCGACCGGGTGGTGCTGCTTTCGACGCCGGCGCTCGCCGAGGTCGAGGACGAGGTGCTGCGCGGCATCGCCGGGCTGCCGCTCGAGGAGATCCTGCCGGACCTCTACCGGCGGGTGCAGCATCTCCGGCACGAGACCGTGCTGCTCGCCGCGCTGCCCGGCCGGCGGGAAGACCGCTCGGCCGCGGACACGGCGGGCAGCGGCGCCGGCGAGGCGGTCATCGATGCGACCGGGGAAGCCAGCGGCGCCGGGGAAGGGAGCCGGGACGACCGGCTGTACCAGCCGAGCCTCTTCGTCGAGGACGACCACCAGGACGAGCTGGTGCGGGCGCGGCGCGCGCTCGAAGCGGCCGCGCCGCGGCCCATCCCGGTGCGAAACGACGCGGCTGCGGCCGAGGACGAGGCGGCCGAGGTGCCGCTGGCGCTGGCGGCCGGGGAGCGGCGCGCGCGGCTGGCGCGGGTGGTGGCGGAAAGCCGCGACCGCGCCGACCGGGCGCGGGCGGCGCTGGGCGAAGCGGGCGCTGCGGCGGTTCGTCCGACGTGGGGGAACGCGGCCGCGACGGCCGGCACGCCGCCGGCGCCGCGGCGGAACCCGCGGGCGCAGAGCTTCACGCGGAGCCTCGCGCCGCCGGAGACGCCGAAACCCGGCCCCTCGGCGGAAGCGCGCGACCTGCCGCTGGTCGATGAACTGGCGGCGGAGCGGCGCGCGCGGCCGGCCGGCGGGACGGTTTCCGAACAGTCGGTGGCGCGGGAGGCAGGGTTCGCACCGGGCAGCGGGACGCTCGTGCGGGTGCGGTCGTCGATGGACGGCCGGTGGCGCGGGAGCGGGTCGCTCGACCGGGCGCGTCTCGGGGGCTACACCCTGCCGCCAACGTGGGCGGTCATCATGGCGGGGCTCGCGGTGCTGCTGGTGCTGGTCGGCATCATGACCGTGCCCTCGATGCTGGAGGCGGACCGGGGCGCGGAGTACAGCAACCTGCTGAACGGCGCGGCGCAGAAGCTGGCGGTCGCGCGGGTGGTGGAGGACCCGGCCCAGCGGCGGACCGCGCTGGTCGAAGCGCAGGCGCTGCTCCTGAAGGCGCGGGAGCTGCAGACGGGCGACCCGCAGGCGGAGACGCTCTTCAACGAAGTCGCGGGCGCGCTGAACGAGATGGACCGGGTGCGGGAGCCGGCGGCGGTCGAAACCATCACGTCGCTCGAGCGGTTCGGCGAGCGGCCGGTGGCGCCCTCGCGGATGGCGGCAGGGCCGGACTACGTCTATCTGCTCGATGCCGCCACGCCGCAGGTCATCGCGGTGTCGCTGGCGGACGGTTCGGCCCGGACCGTGTATGCGGAGGACGCTGGGGCGAAGCGGGGGCGGCCGATCGCGATTGCGCAGCTGGACGCGAACGACCGCGGCGTGCCGGCGCTGCTGATCATGGACCATGAGAACCGGCTCTGGGCGTGGGAGAACGGCCAGCTGACGGCGCTCGCATTCAACCCGCCTTCGGGGCTGGCGGTCACGGACATCGCGGTGCGCGGGCGCGACCTCTACGTGCTGGATGCGCCGCACAAGGCGGTGTACCGCTACGCGCAGGAGCGCGACGGGTTCCCCAACCCGCCGGTGAAGGTGCTCGAAACGGGCGACCTCGCGAACGCGCGCCGGCTGTTCGTGGACACGGAGATTCTCACGGCGGACGCCGACGGCACGCTGCACCGGTTCATCGGCGGGGGCGTGGCGCTAACGCTGTCGCAGGCGGGGATCGACCGGAAGCTGGTCGCGCCGGAGACGCCGCAGGCCCTCTCCGATTCGGAGGTGGCGGTGCTGGACCCGGCGAACAACCGGGTGGTGGTGTTCCTGCGCGATGGGGCGTTCGAACGGCAGTACCGGCACCCGGACTTCGCAGGTGCGCGGGCGTTCACGGTGCGGGGCGGCGAGGCGTACATCCTGAGCGGTTCGGCCCTGCGGCGCATCACCTGGTAGCGAGCGGGGCCGAATGGCCCATCGCGTGCGGGACGGCCGGGCTGGTGACGGGCCAATTCGTCCATGGCATACTGTTCCTGCAGTGCAGGAGGCCGGTTTCGCGGGAATGGGAGAATTGGGAACTTCGGACCGCCCGGTGCCGCGGCCGACGACGCGCGGGCTTCGCCGCTGGGTCTACGTCGGGCTGGGAAGCCTGCTGGTCGGCGTGGGCATCCTCGGCATCTTCCTGCCGCTGCTGCCATCGACGGTCTTCTTCCTCGGCGCGGCCGGGCTCTACGGCAAGAGTTCGCCGGGGGCGTACCGGTGGCTCACGACGAACCGGTGGTTCGGCAAGCACCTGCGCGATTACAAAGAGCAGCGCGGGGCGACACTCGGCGCGAAGGCGTGGTCGATCGCGACGCTCTGGATCGGCATCGGCGTGAGCGAATACTTCCTCGATATCCCGTGGGTGCAGCTGCTGCTCGTGGGCATCGGGGTCGCGGTCACGGTTCACCTGGTGACGCTGCGGACGATCCGGAACTGATTCCGGAGCGGGGTCCCGGTCAGCCGGCGGCGGCAGCTTCGCGAGCAGCGCGCTGGAAATCCGCGAGGAGCAGGTCCATATCTTCCTGCGGGATTTCGTGGAGGTTGCCCTGGTAGGCGAGCGTCCAGTTCGCGCGGGGCCAGCGCTGGGTCCAGCGGAAGCGGTCGTGGTAGGGTTCGGCGTCGAGCCAGCGGTCCTCGGGGAGGACGACGACGGGTTCGATGCCGGCGCGGTAGGGGTAGAGCTCGTCGGGCTTTTTCGCGCTCTGCCAGATGCGGGTGTGCTCTTCGACGACAGGCGAGGTGACGCGGCAGATGGCCGCGAACTGCTTGCGGCCCGAGACGTAGAAGGCAAGCAGATCGCTGGGCTGGATGCTATTGGCCATGTTGCGGCGGGTGCTCTTGAAGCCGTGGCGGGTGAAGCCGAGCGCGCGGGTGGTTTCGAAGATTTCCGGCGAGCCGACGACGATCCAGTTGCGGGGCATTCAGGCCTCCGGGGCGAGGGTCGGCAGCAGCGGCGGCTGCCAGCTCCCAGTGTAGCCGCGGAGCAGGACATCGGGCGGGAGCGGTTCGATGACGACGGATTCGAGGTGCACGGGGCCGACCGGGGACCCGGGCGGGATGAGCGGGATGCCGGCGCCGCCGAGGATGCGGGGGCTGACGTAGGCGTGGACTTCGTCGACGAGGTCGGCTTCGAAGAAGGAGACGTGGACGGAGGGGCCGCCTTCGACGATGAGCGACTGGATGTTGCGCTGGCCGAGCGCGCGGAGGAGCTGACGGAGTTCGAGGCGGCCCTCGGCGCGGTCGAGTTCGAGCAGAACAGCGCCGCGCTCGATGAGTGACTGTCGCCAGTCCGGCGGCGACCCGTGGGCGGTGGCGACGATGACCGGCGCGCCGGGGGCGAAGACGCGGGACTCGGGCGGGGTGCGCCCGCGGGCGTCGAGGACGATGCGGACCGGCTGGCGTTCGGCTGGCGCGCCGCCGGGGCGGGCGGTGAGGGCAGGGTCATCGGCAAGGATGGTGCCGCTGCCGACGAGGATGGCATCGACCCAGTCGCGGTCGCGGTGGGCGCGTTCGACGGCGGCCGGGCCGGTGAGCCAGGTGATGCCCTCGGCCGGCGCGCCGACGGCGCCATCGAGGCTGACGGCGAACTTGGCGATGACGTAGGGGAGTCCGAGCTGACGCCACTTGAGGTAGGGCCGGAGAAGGTCGGCCGCGGCCTCAGCGCCGTCGCCGATGTCGACCTCGATGCCGGCGGCGCGGAGGCGTTCGATGCCGGGGCCACCGACGTGGGGGTCGAGCAGGGCGACGACGACCCGGCGGACGCCGGCGGCGATGATGGCGTCGGAGCAGGGCGGGGTGCGCTTGCCGGGGAAGGGGACGCACGGCTCGAGGGTGCAGTAGAGCGTCGCGCCGCGGGCGGCCTCGGCGGCCGCGGCGAGGGCGGCGGCCTCGGCGTGGGGGCCGCCGTAGGGCGCAGTCGCGCCGCGGGCGATGATGCTGCCGCCGCGGACGAGGACGGCGCCGACCCACGGGTTGGGGGAGGTCCGGCCGCGGACAGAGGCGGCGAGGCGGAGAGCTTCCTGCATGAAGGGGGAGGGGTCGCTCACGCCCTCAGGGTAGCGAAGGCGCGGGGAACGTGCGTGCGGGGCGCCCGGTGGAGCGCCCCGCACGACCCCGGCGGTAGCCATGCCCCGCCGCCGGAGCCTCAGTTGGGCCGGAGGAACCAGCTCCCGGCGATGGTGGCGAACCGGCTCGGCTGTTCGAGGTTCACGAGGTGGCCGGCATCGAGGACGGTCTTCGCTTCGCTCCCGGGGATGTTCGCTTTCCAGATTGGGATGTAGGCGGGGGGCACGACGCGGTCGCCGCTGGCGCCGACGAGGATGGTCGGGGCTTTGATGCGCGGGAGCCGCTTGATGACGCCGGTATCGGGAATCGGCCACAGGAACTTCGCGGCGGCTTTGAGGTCCTTCATCTCCTGCACGTAGTTCTCGAGCGGGTCGACGGTGCCGTCGCGGAGGATGAGGTTTTCGCGGCGCGCCGGGTCGGCGAAGAGGACTTCCGTAGCGCGGAGGGGGTTCTGAGCGAAGGGGTCTTCGCCGCGGATGGCGTCGTCCCAGATGCCGATGGGGGTGAAGAGGGCGAGCCTGCGGACGCGGTCGGGGCGGATGGCGGCGAGCTCGGCGGCGATCCAGGCGCCGATGGAGTGGCCGACGACGTGGACGGCGCCGAGCCCGAGGGCATCGAGGAAGTCGACGTAGTGGAGGACGAGGTCGAGGCCGGTTTCGACCTCGTCGAGCCCCTGGGAGGGGCCCCAGCCGGGGTGGTAGGGCGCGAAGACTTCGAATTTCGTGGCAAGCTCGGCGATGGCGGGCTCCCAGCCCTGGAGGCCGGCGAGGTGGTGGAGGTAGAGGACGGGTTCGCCGGCGCCGCCGCGGAAGAAGTGGACGGGCGCGCTGCCGGGCCGGAGGGTGATGGTGAGCTGTTCCATGGCGCGGCTCCTGTGGCGTGCGGGTCAGGCGTTGATGGGCTGGCGGATGGGCCGGGGTTCGGCCATGAGGTGCGCGGGGAGCGGTTTCGGCGACCAGTGGTCTTCGTACCCCTGCCAGAGGTGGCGGAGGCGGGGCATGACCTTTTCGGCGAACATCTGCGTGTTATAGATGGCGACG